>NZ_JBYOJS010000006.1:0-258991 GCF_057798895.1 Cupriavidus sp. 22TCCZM04-2 | reverse complement strand
CCCTCCATGTCAGGATAGTTGTCGCCTCGCTGCCTTTCGATGAAGGACAATGGGGGGCGGTAACGGTTGGAAGATGAAGCCTTATCCGGCGGAGTACAAAGAATGGGTGGTCGAGCAGATGAAGCCGCCCTTGAACCGGTCGGTGGCGGAGTTGGCCAGGGAGACAGGCATTACAACGGTGTGCCTGCGCAACTGGCGCAACGCGGCCCGAGAGCAAGGAAAGGTTGTGCCAGGCAACGGCAAACAAAGTGATAAGTGGTCCAGTGCGGACAAGTTCCGAGTGGTGCTGGAGACGGCGCCCCTGAGTGAGGCGGAGCTGTCCGAATACTGCCGCAGGAAGGGTATTCAGCCGGAACAGATCCGGGCGTGGCGGGCCGCGTGCGAGCAGGCCAATGCCAAGACACCAGACAAGCCTGACCTGGCGCAGCGCCGCGAGGAACAGGCGGCTCAGAAGCGGATCCGGGATCTTGAGCGCGAACTCAAGCGCAAGGATGCGGCGCTGGCTGAGACAGCAGCGCTGCTGGTGCTGAGAAAAAAAGCCGAGGCGATCTGGGGAAGGGACGAGGAAGACTGATCAACGTCTCGGATCGCCGCGATGCCATTGCGTTGATCGATGAAGCGGTAAAGAGCGGTGCACGCCAGTCCAGGGCCTGCGAGGAACTGGACTTGAGTGAGCGCACCTTGCAGCGCTGGCGCCATGCGCCAGAGGATGGCCGCCCGGGAGCGCAGCGCCCGGTGCCGGCGAACAAGCTCAGCGAGGCAGAACGGCAGGCCGTGCTGGCAGCGGCCAACCAGCCTGGCTACGAGAGCCTGACGCCGCACCAGATCGTGCCGAAGTTGGCCGACGAGGGCCGCTACCTGGCGTCGGAATCGACGTTCTACCGTGTGCTTCGGGCTGCAGGGCAGAGCCGGCGACGTGGACGCAGTCACAATGCCAAGCCCCGCGCGCCGACCACGCATCGTGCAGACGGTGCCAATCAGGTGTGGTGCTGGGACATCACGTGGATGCCCACTACGGTGAAGGGTCGCTTCTTCTACTGGTACATGATGCAGGACATCTACAGCCGCAAGCTGGTGGTCAATGAAGTGCACGAGAGCGAGTCGGTGGAGCATGCCCGCCGGCTGCTCGAACTGGGCTGTCTGCGCGAGCAAACGGCTGGGCGGCCGCTGGTGCTGCACTCTGATAATGGCAGCGTCATGAAGGGGCTGAGCATGCGCGCTGCGATGCAGGATCTGGGCGTGGTGCCGTCATACAGCCGCCCACGCGTGAGCAACGACAACGCCTATGCCGAAGCGTTGTTCCGTACGGCCAAGTACTGCCCGCTGTGGCCCGAGAGGCCATTCGATACGCTGGAACAGGCGCGTGAATGGGTGCATCGGTTCGTGCGTTGGTACAACGAGGAGCACCGTCACAGCGGGCTGAAGTATGTCACGCCGAACCAGCGGCACCGCGGGGAAGCGATACCCCTGCTGGCGCGACGAATGGTGGTGTATCAGGCTGCGCGCGCCCGGCACCCGCAGCGCTGGTCGCGGGGAATCCGGAATTGGAAGCTGGATCCAGTGGTCTACCTGAACCCCGAGCGGGCTGAGCTGGAGCCTAAGGAGTACCGGAAAGCAGCATAGCGGCGGACGCGACAACTACCTTGACACACGCCGCTCGGACAAAAAGTGACTCGCCGGCTACGCCGGCGAAACAGCCGCGCGTGTCAAGAACGCTAAAAAAAAATCGCCCTCCAGAACGGAAGGCGATTATTAATAAAAAAAAATCAAAAATTCAAGGCTGAATATTAAACGCCTTAACAATCTTCCCATTCCTTTCATATTCAGCCTGCAGCGACTGGCTAAGCTGCGGCAGCGTCTGCGCCGCCATCGGCTCATAGCCAAGCGTTTCCATCCGCTCATGAACCTTGGGCGTTGCTGCGGCCTTGTAAGCTGCAGTCTGGATTTTCTGCGCCAGTTCAACCGGCACCTTGGCGGAGGCAATCACCCCGATCCAGTTGCTGAATTCAACATCCCCATATCCCAGCTCCGCAAACGTCGGCACCTGCGGCAGCAGCGGCGAGCGGCTCTTCGAAGCCACCGCGAACGCCTGCACCTTGCCCGCCTTGATCATCGGCAGCGAGGTCACCATGCCGTCGTACATGACTGCAATCTGTCCCCCCATGACCTGGGTCAGCGCTGGCCCTGAACCGGCGAACGGCACATGCTGCAGATCCATCCCGGCCTTCTGGTTCATGATCATGCCGGCGTAGTGCGACGCGGTGCCCGAACTGTAGGAAGCGAAGCTGAGCTTGCCGGGATTGGCCTTGACGTAGCTGACCAGGGACGGCAAGTCCTTGGCCGGCAGCGTCGGCGCACCGATCATCACCAGGCGCGACCGCGCCACGGCCGCCAGCGGACGGATGTCCTTCATGGTGTCGAACGACTGCTTCAGAACATGCGGCACTTCGGTCAGCACATTGGTGGCCGTCACCATGATGGTCTGTCCATCCGCCGGCGCCGCCAGCAGCGTGTTGATGGCAATGCCGCCACCGGCTCCCGGCTTGTTGTCCACCACCACCGGCTGCCCGAGATCGACGGAGAGCTGGTCGGCCAGCAGCCGCGCCATGACGTCCATGGTGCCGCCAGCCGGCGCCGGCACCAGCATGCGGACCGGCTTGTTGGTCCATGCCATTGCGGCGGGCATGGAAACGATCATGACGGCGGCCAGCGCGGCGCGGCGCAGGCGAAGCAGGGCGGTGCGGTTCTTCATTTTTTTGTTGTCTCCGTTATGAACTTGATTTTAGGCGTGCAAAGGCACCCGTGCCCGCCGTTCAACGGCACAGGCACGAGTATTGGGAATACGTTCGATACGGACGTGATTCGCTCCCGTTGAGGAAGAACCGCCTTCAGGCGGCAGCACGCGTGGCGATCTGCTTTGCCCGCGCCAAAGCGCGCAGCATGGCTTCCAGCAGCGCTTCCGGCGGGCGCGAGCCCGACACGCTGTGTGTGCCGTTGAAGACGAAATGCGGCACGCCAAGTCCTGCTCGCGGCGGCGAATCTTCGGGGCCATTCAACGCCGGCAGCCATTCCAGGTCATGCCGCACAGGCGTGCCTGCGTTGCCCGGCACCTCGATGCCGCACTCGATCAGCGCGTCGCCGAGCACTTGCCCGTCACCGATGTTCTGGGCGCGCAGGAAATAGCGCGTGAACAGGTTGTCGACCAGCGCCGTCGCGGCCTGTGCACCGTCCTGCTGGCGCACGAAGCGCACCAGCCGATGCGCCAGCAGCGTGTTGGGAAAGGTTTCGATGCGTTCGAGCGCCAACTCCAGGCCGGCTTCGCGCGCGGCACTCTTTACTTGTGCCTGGCGCACGGCGACGGCCTGCGGGCTGCCCAGCCGCGCGACGTAGAAGTCGCGATACGGAATGCCATCGGGCGGCGTGGCGGGAATCAGCGGATACGAGCGCCATTCGACTTGCACGGTAACGTCCGGGCGCTCGCGCGCGAGCAGGTCGATGGCGGTTTCAAGATGCCGTTTGCCGATCAGGCACCACGGACAGATCAGGTCGAAGTACGCTTCGACCGACAGAGTGTTGGTTGGGGTCATGTCTGGGGAGGGCGCGGAGGGTGGGCGCGTAGCGGTCAGGCGCTCGGCGCCGCCGTGCTGCGATTCGGGCGTCGTGTCGGCAGCGCGGCCATGACTTCGGCGCGCTGCACATCGGTCATCTGTTCCCAGCGGCCGATTTCCACGAGGGTCCTGCCACAACCCTGGCAATACTTGCCAGCCAGGTCCATGCGGCAGATGTTGATGCAGGGATTGACGACGGAATTGGACGCGTTCACGGTTCCTTCACTTGCGGTGGCGAGTTTGGGTGACCGAAGTATCGGTGAACGGCGCATGGAAATTTGACGATCCGGGACGGTCGATTTACATTTCGGGACAGTCAGGGAAAACGCGATGTCCTACTACCTTCGCAGTGCCAGCCTTACCAACTATGTGGAAGTGGCCCGCTCCGTGGGCCTGGATCCGCATCAGCAGTTGCGCGCCGCGAAGATCAGCCGCGATGCGCTGCTCGACCCGGATATCCGCATCCCGGCGGAGAAGGTCGGCCGCCTGCTGGATGATTCCGCGCGCGCCGCGCACGTGGACGATTTTGGCGTGCGCATGGCGGAACTGCGCCAGGTTTCGAATCTTGGTCCGCTTGCCTTCGTCGTGCGCGAGCAGCCGACGTTGCGGCGCGCGCTGGAGTCGATGGTGCGTTACATGGGCGTACAGAACGAAGCGCTTGCAATGCGCATGGAAGAGTCGGAGGGCCTTCTGATGATCCGCCTGCATGTCCTCAGCGACGTGCCAGGTACGTTACGGCAGGCCACGGATCTCGCGGTCGGCGTGATCTACCGCTTGCTGAGCGTATGCCTGGGACCGTCCTGGCGGCCGCGCAGCATCTGCTTCACGCACGCGCCACCCGCGAGCCAGGCCACGTTCCAGCGCGTGTTCGGCATGCCAAGCCTGTTCAACCAGGACTTCGACGGCATTGTCTGCGTCGCCGCCGACCTGGAAGGACCGTTGCCGTCGTATGACCCCGTCATGGCGCACCAGGTCAAGCGCTACCTCGGCACCTTGCTGGCCCAGGCAAACACCACGTTGCCCGACAAGGTGCGCGAACTCGTCCACGTGCTGCTGCCATCCGGCATGTGCTCGGTCGACCGCGTGGCGCAGCATCTCGGCGTGGACCGCCGTACGGTGCACCGGCGCCTGGCGCAGGAAAACACCAGCTACTCGGATATCGTCGACGAGGCCCGCGCCAGCCTGGTCGTGCGTTATATCGACAACCGCGAGCGGCCGCTGTCCGAGGTCGCCACGTTGCTGGGCTTCTCGTCGCTGAGCGCATTTTCGCGCTGGTTCGGCGGCCAGTTCGGCTGCAGTGTGTCGAAATGGCGCCTGCAGCAGGACGAAGCCCGGAACAACATGTAGCCGTCGGGTTCTCACCGCGTGGCGGTTGTGACAGAATGCGCCAGCCGCCACCTTTTCATCGCAAGCATTGCCAAGGCCTCGCGTGAAAGACGTGAACGACTTCTCCGCCACTGTCCCCATCTCCGTCGTCAACGGCTTCCTGTCCGGCGCCGACCCCGGCGCGATGGCACGGCTGGCCGAGTGCTCCGGCATTGCCTCCGAGCTGCTGGCCGAGCCGGCTGCCCGCGTCACGCAGGAACAGTTCGCGACGCTGTACCGGCTGCTGGCGAAGGAGCTGGACGATGAAATGCCCGGCATCTTCAGCCGGCCACTGCGCAACGGCACGCTCAAGTACCTCTGCCTGAGCCTGCTCGATGCGCCACGGCTCGAAGTCGCGCTGCGTCGCTTCGGGCAGTTCTTCCACCTGATCCTCGACGACTTCCGCATGGAATCCCGGCGCGAGGGTTCGGCTGGCATCGTCGAACTGGCAGACAGCACCTGCGCCCCCCCCGCGAGCATGCTGGGGCGCGAGCTGATGCTCAAGCTTGTGCATGGCGTGGCGTCCTGGCTGATTCGCCAGCGCATACCGTTGCTGGCGGTCGAGCTGCCCGATGCCCGGCCGCAATTCGCGAGCGACCATCTTTACCTGTTTCCGGGGCCCGTGCATTTCGACCGGCAGCACACGCGGCTGGTGTTCGACGCGGCCCTTCTGGACCTGCCTGTGCGGCAACGCAAGCCCGATCTCGAGAAGTTCCTGGCACGCGCGCCGGAAGACTGGATCTTCGTCTCGTTCGCAGAGGAGATGACCTGCCACCGGGTGCGCCAGCACGTGGCTGACTGCCTGCCTGCATCGCCCACCATCGATGAGGTGGCGCAGGCGCTGCACCATTCGGTGCGCACGCTGTGCCGTCGGCTCTCGGCCGAAGGCACTACGTTCCAGGCCATCAAGGACGAGGTGCGGCGCGATATCGCCATCCGCCGCCTGACGCGTTCCGAAGATGCCATCGCGGCCATCGCCTTCGACGTGGGCTTCGACAACCCTACCGCCTTTCATCGCGCCTTCCGCCACTGGACGGGCAGCACGCCGAACGCCTACCGGCGCGCGCCGTAGGCGTGCAGCGGCTGGCAAGGCTGGCCGTCGACTGACAAATCATGCCACTTCACGCGTCTCTGGCGTCGCACTGCGCGTGCGCCAGCCTTCGCATGCTGCAATGCGGCACGATTTGTCATTCAAAGGGCGGGTTTAGGTAATCGCTTTCGCGGGGATGGCCCTTACGATCAGGGCCATCAATGATGTCGCAGCACCGCAGGGCTTTGTCCCGGAGCCGGCGCTGCATCGCCGCGAAAGGAATGAGATGAGCTATACCGCGCCCACCAAGGACATGCTGTTCGCCATGCGCGAACTGGCCGGACTGACAAAGATTGCCACGCTGCCGGGCTATGAAGATGCCACGCCGGAAACGGTCGAGGCAGTGCTGGAGGAAGCCGCCAAGTTCCACGGCGAAGTGCTGGCCCCGCTGAACGCCGCGGGCGACCGCCAGCCGAGCAGCTGGAACGACGGCCAGGTCACGACCACCGAAGGCTTCCGCGACGCGTTCCGCCAGTTCGGCGAAGGCGGCTGGCAGGGCATCGTGCATCCGGCGGAGTTCGGCGGCCAGGGCCTGCCCAAGCTGGTGGCCGCGCCGTGCATCGAGATGATGAACGCGGCCAACATGTCGTTCGCGCTGTGCCCGCTGCTGACCGACGGCGCGATCGAGGCACTGCTCACGGCCGGCTCGGACGAACTGAAGCAACGCTACCTGCCGCGCCTGATCGCCGGCGAGTGGACCGGCACCATGAACCTGACCGAGCCGCAGGCCGGGTCGGACCTGGCCCTGGTGCGCACGCGCGCCGACCGGCAGGCGGATGGTACCTACAAGGTGTCCGGCACCAAGATCTTCATCACCTACGGCGAGCACGACATGGCCGGGAACATCGTGCACCTGGTGCTGGCCCGCACGCCGGACGCGCCCGAAGGCGTGAAGGGCATCTCGCTGTTCCTGGTACCGAAGTTCCTGGTCAATGACGACGGTTCGCTGGGCGCGCGCAACGACGTGGAGTGCGTGTCGATCGAGCACAAGCTCGGCATCAAGGCCAGCCCGACCGCCGTGCTGCAGTTCGGCGACAACGGCGGCGCCATCGGCTACCTGATCGGCGAGGAGAACCGCGGCCTGGAGTACATGTTCGTGATGATGAACGCTGCGCGCTTCGGCGTGGGCGTGCAGGGCATCGCCATCTCCGATCGTGCCTACCAGCAGGCCGTGGCCTATGCGAAGGACCGCGTGCAGAGCCGCCCGGTCGATGGCTCGGCGAAAGAGGCCGTGTCGATCATCCACCATCCCGACGTGCGCCGCATGCTGACCGAAATGCGCGCGCTGACCGAAGGCGCGCGTGCGCTGGCACTGGTGGCCGCAGGCTATTCCGACTTTGCGCACCGGTCGCCGGACGCCGCGGCGCGGGAACAATTCGGCGCGGCCTACGAATACCTGGTGCCCGTCATCAAGGGCTGGAGCACGGAGATGTCGCTGGAAGTGACCAGTCTTGGCGTGCAGGTGCACGGCGGCATGGGCTTTATCGAAGAGACCGGCGCGGCGCAACACTACCGCGACGCGCGCATCCTGCCGATCTACGAAGGCACCACGGCGATCCAGGCCAACGACCTGATCGGCCGCAAGACCGTGCGCGATGGCGGCGCGGCGGCGCGCGGCATCCTGGCCGAAATCGACAAGACCCTGGAAGCCCTGAAGGAATACGCCGACGGCTGCCGCAATGGTGCATGCAGCGCCATGCTGATGCGCCTTGGCGTGGCGCGCCTGGCCCTGGGCAATGCGGTGGACCACGTGGTGGAGAACACCCGCAAGGACCCGAATGCCGTGTTCGGCGCAAGCGTCGCTTATCTGAAGCTGACGGGCATCGTGCTGACGGGCTGGCAGATGGCGCGGGCGCTGATCGTCGCGACGCAGAAGCGTGCCGAGGACGAAGCCTTCTACGGCGCCAAGATCGCGACCGCCGAGTACTTCGCCAATCACATCCTGCCGCGCGCCTCCGCGTTCGAGGCAGCCGTCATCAGCACGACGGGCCGGGACGGTTTCCTGGCGCTAGACGAATCCTGCTTCTGACGCGGCGGACCCGAATACAAGACAACGAAGGAAAGAAGATGGCAATCGAAGGCTACAGCATGGCCACGCTCGACGCGTTCGTCGGCAAGGAACTCGGCGTGTCCGAGTGGGTGGAGATCGACCAGGCGCGCATCGACGCGTTCGCGCATTGCACCGGCGACCACCAGTGGATCCACGTGGACGTGGATCGCGCGCAGCGCGAAAGCCCGTTCGGCGGCACCATTGCCCACGGCTACCTGACGCTCTCGCTCGTGGCGAGCCAGATGATCGAGCTGGGCGCAGTGCCGCACGACGCGAGCGCCGCGGTGAACTACGGCCTGGAGAAGGCCCGCTTCCTGACCCCGGTGAAGTCGGGTGCGCGCGTGCGCAACCGTCTGAGCCTGATTGCCGCCGACCGCAAGGGCGACGGTCGCGTGCTGGTGCGGATGGAGAACGCGGTAGAGATCGAAGGCGAGGGCAAGCCCGCACTGGTGGCAGAGTCGCTCGCGCTGCTGGTCGCCTGAAGCACAAACCAAACACGAATAAACAAAGCAGGACGAGGTGGCAGCATGACAACAGCCGTGAGTACGAGAACGCCGGCAAAGAAGGCAAAGAAGACGACAGCCAGGGCAGCCGCTCCGGCGGAGATCCTGGACAACACGCCGGCCGTGACGGGGCCGAATCCGTTCGTGGGCATGCGGCCGCAGGACCTGGTCAGCACCGCGCAGCAGATCGGCGCGCAGTGCGTGCAGGAACCGACGCTGCTGCTGGAGCAGCAGTCCCGGCTCGCGCAGGACCTGATGGCTGTCGCGAACGGCACGGCGCCCGCGCCCACCACGCGCGACCGCCGCTTTGGCGATCCTGCCTGGCAGGACAACCCGGTCTACCGCATGGCCCTGCAGGGATACCAGGCGTGGCGTGATGCGATGACCGGTTTCGTCACCCGCTCGGTAATGGACGGCCGCAGCAAGGACCGCGCGCAGTATTTCACCGACCTGCTGATGGATGCGGTGGCGCCGACCAACACGCTGCTGGGTAATCCCGCCGCGCTGCGCAAGACGTTCGAAACCGGTGGCCTGAACCTGGTCAGCGGCCTGGTCAACCTGCTGACCGATACCCTGACCAACCAGGGCATGCCGTCGCAGGTGGACAAGGGCGCGTTCCGCGTCGGCAAGAACCTTGCCGCCACGCCCGGCGCGGTGGTGTTTCGCAATGATGTGCTCGAACTGATCCAGTACACGCCGACCACCGCGAACGTCCATGCCCGGCCGCAGCTGATCGTGCCGCCGCAGGTGAACAAGTTCTATGTGTTCGACCTTGCGCCGGGCAAGAGCATGGTTGAACACCTGCTGCGCAACGAGCTGCAGGTGTTCATGGTGAGCTGGCGCAATCCGACCTCGGCCCACCGCAACTGGAACCTCGACACCTACGTCGGTTCGCTGGTGGAAGCCATCCATGCGATCCGCGAGATCACGGGCAGCCCCGACGTGAACCTGCATGGCGCATGCTCCGGCGCGATGACGATGTCGGCGCTGATGGGCTACTGCGCCGCGCGTGGCGAGAAGCTCGTGCATTCGGCCACGCTGATGGTGTCCGTGTTCGGCCTTGACGCGCAGTCCCAGCTGGGCCTGTTCGCGACGCCGGAAGCCATCGATGCCGCGCGGCAGGGCAGCCAGGCCCGCGGCGTGCTCGACGGCGAGGAACTCGGCCGTGTATTCGCATGGATGCGGCCGAACGACCTGGTGTGGAACTACTGGGTCAACAACTACCTGCTCGGCAAGGCCCCGCCGGCCTTCGACATCCTGTTCTGGAACAACGACACCACGCGCCTGCCGGCAGGCCTGCATGGCCAGCTGCTCGACATGCTGACGCTGAACCAGCTGGCGACGCCGGGCGCGCTGCGCATCCTTGGCGAGCCGATCGACCTGGCCGCAGTGGATTGCGACAAGTACGTGCTGGCCGGCATGACCGACCACATCACGCCGTGGAAGGGCGTGTACAGCTCGGTGCGCGCCTTTGGCGGCAAGACCGAGTTCGTGCTCAGCTCCAGTGGCCACGTGCAGAGCCTGATCAACCCGCCCGGCAATGCCAAGGCGAAGTACTTCCTGAACGACGCGCAAGGGGCGGATCCCGAGGCGTGGCTCGAAGGCGCCACGACGACCCAGGCGTCCTGGTGGGAGCACTGGGGCGAATGGCTGAAGACGCGCTCGGGCGACATGCACGCCGCGCCGTCGGAACTGGGCAGCGCGCGCCATGTGCCCTTGTGCGAAGCGCCCGGACGCTATGTGACCGAGGCCTGATCTCCGGATCTCGGCCCGTCGATTTTGTGAAGTAACCTGTAAGGAGAGTTGAAGATGGAAGCCACCAATACCGCCGCCTACAAGAAGGTGTTTGATTTCGTCAAGCAGAACCGCCTGGACCCGGCGGCGATCCTCGAATCGCGCCGCAAGGACATCGAGGCGATCGCCAGCGTGAACGTCACGCTGCTGGCCGGCCTGCAATCGCTGGTGCGTCAGCAGGCCGAGTTCCTGACGGACACCGCCGCCGAGCTGCAGTCGCTCGCGCGCCGTGGCCAGGGCGCCGACGGCGAGTCCGCGGCCAAGGTCTCGGAAGTGCTGCCGCGCTCGCTGCAGAAGGCCGTGGCCGGCCTGCGCGGCCTGACCGATACGGTGTACAAGGCCCAGGCCGACAGCGTTGCCACGGTGGGCAAGCGCCTGGCGGAAAACGTCGAAGAGGTGAAGGGCATCCTGCGTCCCAAGCAGTAAGCGCAAGGGAAGCATGGCCGCCCCCGGCCATGCTTCGCCGCCATTCTCTCCGGGACACTTGATGACGACAAACAACACCAGCCTCGACGCTGGACAAATCATGCAGACCCGAACGGTAGACCTGGACGGGCAGGAACTCAGGGTCGGCATCCGGCCCGGCAGCCGCGCGCATCCGCCGCTGCTCATCTTCAACGGCATTGGCGCCAACCTCGAACTCGTCGAGCCGTTCGTCGATGCGCTGGAGGACGTCGAAGTCATCATCTTCGACATCCCCGGTGCAGGGCACTCTCCGGCGCCATTGTTTCCCTATCGCTTTTCCAACCTGTGCGTGATGGCCGACAAGCTGCTGTCGCGCCTTGGCTATGCGGGACCCGTCGATACGCTCGGCGTTTCATGGGGCGGGGCGCTCGCGCAGGAGTTCGCGCGGCTGTATCCGCGGCGCTGCCGCCGGCTGGTGCTGGCCGCGACGTCGCCCGGTGTCCTGATGGTGCCGGGCAGTCCGTCCGTGCTCACGAAGATGATCGGCGTGCGGCGGTATTCGGATCCGCAGTACCTGCAACGCGTGGGCGCGGAGCTTTACGGCGGGGCTTTCCGTGACGACCCGTCACTGCTCGACGAGCATGGCCGTCATATGCATCCGCCGCGCGGACGCGGCTACCTTTACCAGCTGATGGCCGCATGGGGCTGGAGCAGCCTGCCATGGCTCGGGGCGCTGAAGCAGCACACGCTGGTGTTGCATGGCAGCGATGATCCGATCGTGCCGCTGGTGAATGCGAGGATCCTGGCAAAGTGCATTCCGCACGCCACGCTCCGAGTTTTCGACGATGACGGCCACCTTTTCCTGCTGACCGCCGCCGGTGAAACGGCGCGCGTGGTGGCGGAGTTCCTGCACGGGAACAGCCACTGAGGATAGCGTGCGGGAGTTTCAGGAACTCGGTACGCCGGGCGCCTGCTCCTGCACGAAGCGGTTACGGCCGGTGCGCTTGGCCTGGTACATGGCGCTGTCGGCGCGGCTCAGGAGGGTGTCGATCGCCGGCATCTCCGGAATCGCGCAGACCGCGCCCAGGCTGATCGTGACCACCGGCTGGGTCGGCGAGCCGTCGTGCGGGATATCCAGGCGGCGCACCGCCGCGACCAGCCGCTGCGCCAGCGCGTGCGTATCCTGCGGGCTGGCTTCGGGCAACACCACCGCAAATTCCTCACCGCCCAGGCGCGCGCAGAACTGGCCAGGCTCCAGTTCGCTGACCAGGGCGCCTGCCACCTGCCGCAGGCACGCGTCGCCGACCGGATGCCCGTAGAGATCGTTGAACTGCTTGAAGCGATCGATATCGAGGATCATCAATCCCAGCAAGCTGCCGCGTGCAAACGCGCGCTCGGCGGCGGCGTGCGCTTCGCGCTGGAAATATCGGCGGTTGGGAATGCCGGTCAGCGCGTCGATGTCCAGGTCGGCCTGGATGCGCGACAGCTGCGCCTGGGTCTGGCCCAAGCGCTGGGTCAGCGCCAGTTCGCGCTCGCGATAGCGGGTGATATCACGCAGGAAGACCAGCGTGCCGATGCGCTTGCCGTCCATGCGACGGACCGCCTCGGCGCACAGTTCGAACGGCATGCCGGGCGGCACGATCGGCACCGCATTGCCGGCCGTCTCGGACAGCACGCTTTCCAGCGCCGCGGGCGCCGGCCGGTTCCGGGCGATCTCCGGCAGCAGCCGCGCGCAAGCCGGGTTGAAATCCACCACCATGCCCTCGGGGCTCACGATCACGCAGCCTTCGCCGAGGGCATCGAAGACGCGCAGCCGCGCGTAATGGCCAATGTCGCCAAGATGCGTGCGCAGGGCGCAGAACCACACCAGCACGGCCATCAGCGAGAACGTGGCAGGCGTCAGGTCGCCGCCCAGCGGGCCGGTCCAGCGCACAAGGTAGGCCGCGTGCGCGCTCAGCGGAAGCAGCAGGGCGCCGGCGAGGATATTGCGGCCCCGTCGCGACAGCGCTTCGTTCGGCACTTCGGCGGTCAGCAGGAAGTACAGGCTCAGGGCCAGCAGCCCGTAGGTCCACGCGGCGGCCAGAGCATAGCCGGGGCCGTGCTCGAACACCGCTCCCGGCGCAACGCCAGGCGGCGAGAGCGTGATGCGGGTCCAGATCCAGTGGTGGTATTCGTTGGTAAAGACCAGCGCGACCGTCACGGCCGCCGCCAGCCATGGCAGTGACAGGATCGACCACGGCACCACGTAGCGCGGCCGGCTCAGGTGCGCCATGGCTACAAGCCAGCCGATCGGAACGGCGACGATGCCGAAATACTGGATCTTCGCCCAGAGGATGCGCCAGTAAAGGTCTGGCGAACTGACCTCCAGCAGCCGCCCGCCACTCCAGATCGCCACGCCGACCGCCAGCGTCAGGAATGCCCTGACGGTCGGATCATCGCGCCGCGGCAGGGCGGTGAAGATCATGCCAACGGCACCGACTACGGCAATCGTCAGGCAAAGGACTAGAGGGTAGAAAGGCATGGGTCGCGGCTGGCCCGGAGGGCATCGCAGGTCGTCTGCCTTGCCTGCCCTGAATGGTGGCGCCCATTATAGATCGGGCTCCGGCCGACTCCACGCCACGGTATCGGGCTGGCTGTCGGCGGGTTGCCGGAAAGCCAGCGACGCTGGTTCTTGGTGGGGGCAGGCAAAGAAAAAAAACGGCTGCGCGGGGATCTCTCCCCGACACAGCCGCAACGAGCATGCTTTTCTTAAGTCGGCTTAGAACTTGTGGCGAATACCCAGGGCCACGCCAAGCATGGAGTTCTGGCCATTGGCCAGCGCGTAGCTGTTGCCCGTGGCAAGGCTGGTGGCGAAGACGTTGGCGACCGAATCCATGGACAGGCCGGCGTGCTTGGAGTAGGCCGTGCTCAGGTACACATCGGTACGCTTGGAGAATGCGTAGTTCGCAATGAACGCGACCTGCCAGGGATTGGCGAGACCGGTGTTGCCGAACTGGCTCTTGAGGTTGTCGTAGTCGTACTCGAGCGACAGGGCAACGGACGGCGTCACCTGGTAGGCGGCGCCGATCCAGTAGAAGTCATCGCGCTGGATCAGGACGTCCGCCGCATTCTTGTTCTGGCCCCAGCGGTAGCCGCCCATGACCTTGGCCGGCCCGTAGGTGTAGCTGGCAGCGACCACGGCCTTCTTGAAGGTGCCGTTGCCGGTGCCGATGGTCGGATTCCACTGGTCGTAGCCGGCGGTAACGCCGAACGGGCCCGCCGAGTAGGCCAGGGCCGTACCGTAGGCGCTGTCGCGCCGGAACTGGCCCGGGACTTCGCCGTTGCCGCCGATCGGCGTGGCCGCGCCGATAAAGGCCGGCAGGGCCAGGCCGGTACCGAACGACCAGTGGGCCAGGGCCGTGACCGGGCCGAACTGGCCCGTGTACTTCACCGTGTTGTCTTCACGGAAGTTCGGGCCGGTCAGGAAGGCAGCCGGCTCGTACTGCGTGGCATAGGCACCCGGCACGAAGTTGGCGAGCGCTTCGAAGATCGAGGTGTACTGGCGACCGAGGGTGACCTGGCCGAAAGTGGCGCTCTGCACGCCGACATACGCCTGGCGGCCGAACAGGCGGCTGCTCTGCTGCAGGGTGCCGCTATCCAGGCTGAAGCCGTTCTCGAGCACGAACAGCGCCTTCAGGCCATTGCCGAGATCTTCGGTGCCGCGCAGGCCCCAGCGGGAGCCCGACACACCACCGGAGTCCATGCGGTAGACGTTGTGGGACGGACCCGAATTGAACTGGTTGGCCGCCTGCGGAATGGCGCCAACATGGTTTGCATATTCGATGTTGATGTCGGCGACGCCGTACAGCGTGACGTTGGATTGCGCAAATGCGCTTCCCGAACAGGCAAGCAATGTGGCCAGGGCCATGCTCCTGAGTTTCATGGGGCAATTCTCCGTTTCTTTCTTTGGTGGTGGTGCGGGTGTTCCCGTCGAAATGAGGTGCTGCTGGGTACTGCTTTGGGGGCGCGCGCCGACGCGGCCCGTGCCGACCTTGCGGTCTGCGGGTCTGCTGCCGGCGTTTGTCGAATTCGTCAGCAGAGGCGGAGTAACTGGTCGATCAGTTCCGTAGCGCGCGGCCAAGGTCCGTAGCCGGCGGCCGGGTTGAGGTGGCCGACCTCGCCGAGGTCGACCAGCTGGCTGCCCCAGTCGCTCGCCATCCGGGTGGCGCGTTCGTACGTTGCCAGCGGGTCATTGCGGCTCGCGGCCAGGATGCTCGGGAAGGGCAGCGGCTTGCGCGGCACGGGCAGCCAGCCATGCTCGGCCAGGGCCTCCTTTTGCGGATAGCCGGCCGGCATCGGCGTTTCGAGGTCGGCCGGCGTCACCAGCAGGGCGCCGCGGATCTTGCGGTGATGCTTAGCGGCCCAGTGCACGCTGATCATCACGCCGGCGCTGTGGGCGACCAGCACCACGGGACCGTTGATCTTCGCCAGCGCAGCGTCCAGCGCGGCCACGCGGGCGTCGCGGCTCAGCTTGTCGTGCTCCAGCGGCGCCACGGAACGAGCGTTCGGCAGTTGCGCCTCGAGCAGGGTTTGCCAGTGCTCGGCCACGTGGTCGCGCAGACCGGGAACCAGCAGGACGGTGGTGTCGGGAGTCAGGCTCATCGGGATTCCAGTTAGTCGGGGTGGAGGTCAGTGGGCGGCTTGCCGGGCGTCGCACTGGCGTTCCAGGCGCTGCAGGTCATCGGCGTAGTAGCGGCGGCCGACGATGAAGCACACCGCGGCGAGCAGGCCGGTCAGCGGAATCCACTGCAGGGCGCCGAGCAGGCCGATACGGTCGGCGAGCACGCCGGTGACGAACGGTCCGGGCGCCAGGCCCATCAGGTTGTTGGCCAGCGTGAGCGTGGCGAATGCCGTGGCGTGGATGGCGGGATTCGTCAGGTTGGCGACCACCGCACTGGCGGGGCCGGCCGTACCGCCCACCAGCAGCATGCCGGCACCGATCAGGGCCAGTTGCGCTGCACCGGCCGGCATCCGGAAGGCCACGGCCAGCAGCGTGCAGCAGACCAGGCTATAGGCGATCGCCATCAGCCATTTGCGGGCCGGGCAACGACGGGCGACCCAGTCGGTCAGCGCGCCGCACGCCACCATGCCGACGCCCGCAGCCAGTACGAAGGCGGCAGCGGTGATGCCTGCGCGATCGGTCGCCATGCCGTAGTAGCGCGACAGGTAGCTGGGCATCCAGGCCAGCAGCGCCCCCATTACGAGCAGCTGCAGCGCGCTGCCAACGTAGGCGCAGAGGATCGAACGGGCCGAGAACAGTGCGGACAGCAGCGGGCGCAGGGCCAGGCTCTCGCGCTTGGTTTCGTCGGGTGCGTCCTCCCCAAGCGCGAGGCGTTGAGCCTTCAGGCGCGGTTCCGTGATGAGAGCGCGATAGATGACTACCAGCACCAGGCCGAAGATCGCCATGCCGGCGAATGCCCAGCGCCAGCCGAACTGGGCCGACAGCGTGCCGCCGGCGGCCATGCCCAGCACCGAACCGAAGGCGCCGCCGGCGATGAAGGCCGAGCTCAGGCTGGCGCGCAGGTGGCGCGGGAATACCGACAGCACCACGGCGATGCCGACGCTGCCGTAAGCGGCTTCGCCGATGCCGACACACAGTCGGGCGATGAACATTTCACCAAAATTGTTGGCCAGTGCGCAGCCCAGCGTGGCCAGGCTCCAGAGCGCGGCCATCAGCGTCAGGCTTTTGACGCGGCCCCAGCGGTCGGCAAGGATCGACAGCGGAAACGTAAGCAGGCCGACCATCAGGGCGACGATGCCGCCCAGGGCGCCCAGCTCGGTATCGGTCAGCGCCCATTCCGCCTTCAGCAGCGGGAACACGGCGTTGAGCACCTGGCGCGACATGTAGTCGGACAGCAGCAGGCCGAAGCTCAGGGCGAACACCAGCCACGGGTACAGGCGCGAAGCGGTCGCGGCCGGCTTGCCGGTCAGCATGGTGGGGTGGGTGGATTGTTGTCCAAGCATGGATGCCTCTCTTCTGTAAGACTCGATCGCTTGCGGCTGCGGCCGCCGGGCGTCGCCGCTTCTGCCCGGGCACTTGAACGGCTCCGGTCGCGACTGGCGAAGTATCGGGGATTGTCAGGTCGCGGTTTGACTATCCGGGACAACTTGTTTGCATCTCGGGACAGTCGGGGAAAACGCGTAGGAGGTGCCCGGCGGGCCGCACCGCGCGTGTCGGACAGTGCAATTCGGCAGCGGTGATGGGCCTGCTTCACCCATCTTAGGCAGGCATCCGATGCGTCGCCGGATCGGTTGTGTGTCCGCGGATTGATGACCCCGATACGCTCCATCACACGCCGACGCACTCGTGAATGAAAGCGCTGTGCAGGCCTGGCCCAAGTGATCTGAATTAATTCGCGAGAAATTGCAAATGTGCCCGCGACGCACTATCGTCGTAGCGTGACCGTCACTCGCAGTGCCCGGACGGTTCGCGCGCGCACGGGCAACCGTGCCGCTTTTCCGCTGACTTCAGCCGGGGAGAGTCGTCATGAGTGTTTGTGGAAGGAGCCTGGTCCGGGTGGCCTGCGGCGTGCTCGTGACCAGCCTGATGTCAGGCGCTGGCACTGTCATTGCGCAACAACAGGCGCCCGCTCCGGGACAGCCGCAGCCGCAGGCGTCTACGCAGCCACAGGCGCCCACGTTCAAGCCCGAGGAACTGGAGGCGCTGGTAGCGCCCATTGCGCTTTACCCGGATTCGGTGTTGTCGCAGGTGCTGATGGCCTCAACCTACCCGCTTGAAATCGTGCAGGCGGCGCGCTGGGTCAAGGCCAATCCCAAGCTCAAGGGCGACGATGCCGTCAAGGCGGTGGCCAACCAGTCGTGGGATGTCAGCGTCAAGTCGCTGGTCGCCTTCCCGCAGGCGCTGGAGCCGATGAACGACAAGCTCGACTGGACCCAGAAGCTCGGCGATGCGTTCCTGGCGCAGGAAGCGGACGTGCTGGCCGCGGTGCAGCGCCTGCGCGCAAAGGCGCAGCAGGCCGGCAACCTGAAGTCGAACGAGCAGCAGCAGGTGAGCGTAGAGCAGGGCACGGTATCGGGGCAGCCGGGACAAACCATCGTCAAGATCGAGCCGGCCAACCCGGAAGTCATCTACGTGCCGTCCTATAACCCGACCGTGGTGTACGGGTCATGGGGATATCCTTCCTATCCGCCGTATTACTGGCCGCCGTATCCGGCCTACTATCCTGGCGCCGCGCTGGCGACGGGCTTCGCCTGGGGCGTCGGCCTGGCGGCGGCGGGCGCGATCTTCGGTGGCTGCAACTGGGGCGGTGGCGACGTCAACGTCAACGTCAACCGGGCCACCAATATCGACCGCAACTTCAACGCCTCCAAGGTGCAGAACGGCAAGTGGCAGCACGACGCCGGCCACCGCAAGGGCGTGGCCTACCGGGACAATGCCTCGCGCGAGAAATTCGGCCGCAATGTGCCCGGAGGCGATCGGCGCAACGAGTTCCGTGGCCGCGAAGGTGCCGGAGACAGGGGCGGTCTCGGTGATCGCGGGGGCGTGGGTGACCGGGGGGGCGTTGGCGATCGCGGCGGCGTGGGCGACCGGGGCGGCGTGGGCGACCGCGGTGGTGTCGGTGACCGTGGTGGTGTAGGCGATCGCGGTGGCGTAGGCGATCGCGGCGGTGCATCGAACCGGGCTGGTGTTTCGGACCGGGCTGGCACCGGGAATCGTGGCGGCGCGGCGGGTGCGGGGAACCGCGCACAGACCGCGAATCGTAGCGGAGCCCGCGATAGTGCCTTCCAGGGCGTTGGCGGCGGCGGCGCGTCGCAGCGTGATTTCGATCGCGGCCGCAGCAGCCTGCAATCGTCGCCGGCCAATCGCGGTGGCGGCGGGTTCAGTGGCGGAGGCGGCGGTGGCCGCGGAGGCGGTGGATTTGGCGGTGGCGGTCGCGGCGGCGGTGGCGGCGGTCGTGGCGGTGGTGGCAGGCGCTGAACGGGGAGAACGGCCATGATGAAGCCACTTGTCTTTTCCGGTATGCCATTTGCGGCCCGGTGCCGCCAGGTCGCCGTCGCGCTGGCGCTGGTCGCCGGCACCGCAGGGTTCGCGCACGCGCAGCAGAACTTCCCGACGGCCAATGACGCGATGGCCGCCTTTGGGTCTGCGGTCGAAAGCAGCGACGACGCGGCCATGAAGAAAATCTTCGGTGAAGGGTTCGCGAAGCTGATTCCACCCGTCGGCGCCGACATCCGTACCCGGTTCCTGACCGCCTGGGGTGCGTCCCACGCGGTGCAGGCAGTCGATGACCAGCATGCGCGCATTGCCGTCGGCTCGGATGGATGGACACTGCCCGTGCCGCTGGTCAAGACCGCGCAAGGCTGGCACTTCGATACGGCCGCGGGCCTTCAGGAAATGCGCGTGCGCCAGATCGGGCGCAACGAACTGGCCGTCATGCAGACCTTGCTGGCCATTCACGATGCGCAGGCCGAGTATGCGCAGGTCGATCACGACGGCAGCGGCGTGCTCGCCTATGCCTCGAAGCTGGCCAGCTCGCCCGGCAAGCAGGACGGCCTGTACTGGCCCACCAAGCCGGGAGAAAAGCCGAGCCCGCTGGGCGAGGCGTTCCTGACCGCCGGCAAGCGCGGCGCGGGCGCGGAAGGCTACTACGGCTACCACTACAAGCTGCTCACGAAGCAGGGCGCGAGCGCGCCCGGCGGCGCATTCGATTACCAGGTGCGCGGCAAGCTGTTCGGGGGATTCGCCGTGATCGCCTGGCCGGTCCGCTATGGCCAGACCGGTGTGAAGACCTTCATGGTCAGCCATTCGGGTGAGGTCTTCGAGCGCGACCTCGGCACCGAGACCGCGACCAAGGCGGCAGCGACGACCTCATTCGATCCGGGATCGGGCTGGACCAGGGTGACGCCATGACACGCATCTTCCTCGCGGTGCTGGCTGCGGTGCTGATGACCTTCCAGGGTGGATGCACCTACTATGGCGCGCCGGCGATGGTGCCGGCGAATTTCGATCGCTCGTTCGACGCCGCGGCGGGCGCCATGCGCGATGAGGGCGTGGCTGTCAGTGTGCAGGATCGCGCCAGCGGGTCCATTGCCGGCAATGTCGGCAATACGATGATCCGGGCCAGCGTAGTGCGGCAGGCCGACGGCTCGGTGCGCGTACAGTTCGATTCGAGCGATTCACGCGATCCGGGCCTGCTCGGACGTATCTCCAGCCGTTACGACCAGCGCATGGGCCGGTGAGGCCTGCGCGCGTGCACTGAACCGCCGCCCATGAAAAAGGGCGCCAGCAAAGCTGGCGCCCCTTCAGGGCCGGCAGGCGGACGGCGGCTTACGCGTCGGCCGGCATCGCGCCGACGACATTGAAGCCGGCATCGACATACGTGATTTCGCCGGTCACGCCGCTGGCCAGGTCCGACAGCAGGAACGCCGCGACATTGCCCACTTCCTCGATGGTCACGTTGCGACGCAGCGGGGCCGTGTTCTCGAAGGCGTTGAGCAGCTTGCCGAAGTCCTTGATGCCGGACGCCGCCAGCGTCTTGATCGGGCCGGCCGAAATGCCGTTGGCACGGATGCCGCGCGGACCGACCGAGGCCGCCAGGTAGCGCACGCTGGCTTCCAGCGCGGCCTTGGCCAGGCCCATGGTGTTGTAGTTGGGCACCACGCGCTCGGCACCGAGGTAGGTCATGGTCAGCAGCGAGGCATTGTCCGCCAGCATCGGCAGCGCGGCCTTGGCCAGTGCCGGGAAGCTGTAGGCCGAGATGTCGTGCGCGACGCGGAAGCCTTCGCGCGACAGGCCTTCCAGGAAGTCGCCGGCAATGGCTTCACGCGGGGCGAAACCGATCGAGTGCACCAGGCCGTCGAGCTTTTCCCAGCGCTGGCCCAGGCCGGCGAAGGTCGCGGCGATCTGCTCGTCGCTGCCGACGTCGCAGTCGAAGATGAGGTCGGTGCCGAATTCCTTGGCAAAGTCGCTGATCCGGTCCTTGAACCGTTCACCGACGTAGGTGAAGGCGAGTTCGGCGCCTTCGCGTTTGCAGGCCGAGGCGATGCCATAGGCAATCGAACGGTTCGAGAGCAAGCCGGTGATGAGGATCCGCTTTCCTGCCAGAAATCCCATGAATTCTCCTAGGTGGTCAAGGTGGTGTTTGGGGCACGCTTTCTGCGTCGGCCCTGCGGCCGGGGGCATGCCCCCGGTGTCAGACGGCCATTTTATTGCGCCGCGTAGAGGGAATGTCCGGATGGCTGGAGCCCACCCGAACGCATGTAAAATTGTCTCACAACTTGGCCCGGCCGCAGAACGCCGGACCCCAGAGGTCATATTGGAGGAATCCAGCGGGATGCCTATTCAAGCACGTTGGCCGCTTCAGGCGGCATGGCAGTGCTTCCGTCGGGATGCGGTACTGCGTGTTGGGCTGGCGCTGGCGCTGGCGGCGGGGGTTCCCGCTACGGCGAATGCGGAGCATGGTTTTGCCTTGCACGGCGATCTCAAATACCCCGCCGATTTCAAGCATTTCGATTATGTCAATCCGGACGCCCCGATCGGCGGTACGCTGACACTCGCCAATCCGGACCGCCGCACGAGCTTCGACAAGTTCAACCCGTTCACGCTGAAGGGAACTGCCGCGCCGGGCCTCAATGCCCTGATGTTCGAGTCGCTGCTGATCAGCAGCGCCGATGAAACCGCCAGCTCGTATGGCCTGCTGGCCGATGACGTCACGGTGGCGCCGGACGAGCTGTCGGTGGTCTTCCATATCCGTCCCGAGGCACGCTTCTCCAATGGGGATCCGGTCCTCGCTTCGGACGTGAAGTATTCCTACGACATGCTGATGAGCAAGGCGTCCAGCCCCGGCTACCGCAGCATGTGCACGGACGTGAAATCGGTGGTGGTCACGGGCGAGCGCAGCGTGCGCTTCGATTTCAAGCAGCGCAACCGCGAATTGCCGCTGATTGTCGGCTCGCTGCCCGTGTTCTCAAAGAAGTGGACCCAGAAGGTGTCGTTCGAGAAGCTGACCTTCGAGGAGCCGGTGACCAGCGGCCCGTACATCATCGACCGCTATGACGCGGGCCGCGGCATCATCTTCAAGCGCGACCCGAACTACTGGGGCAAGAACCTCGCGGTGCGGCGCGGCACCTTCAACTTCGAGCGCGTGGTGTACCGGCTCTACAAGGACGAAACCGCCAAGCTCGAAGCCTTCAAGGCCGGCGAATTCGACGCCATCGTCGAATACCGTGCCAAGAACTGGGCCAAGAGCTACCAGGGCACGCGCTTCAGCAAGGGCGAGCTGATCAAGACCGAGTTCCCGCACCGCAACGGCGCCGGCATGCAGGGCTTCGTCATGAATATGCGCAAGCCGATCTTCAAGGACGTGCGGGTCAGGCAGGCGCTGATCCTCGCGCTGGATTTCGAATGGCTCAACCGCCAGCTCTTCTATGGCGCATACAAGCGGCTGAACAGCTGGTTCTCCAACAGCGAACTGGCGGCAAGCGCCACCTTTGACGGCAGGCCGGGGCCGGGGGAGCTGAAGCTGCTCGAGCCGATGCAGGCCAAACTGCCGTCCGAGGTCTTTGGCCCCGATGTCGTGCAGCCGAGCACCAATCCGCCGCGCTCGCTGCGGGACAACCTGCGCGAGGCGCGCCGCCTGCTGGCGCAGGCCGGCTGGACCTACACCGATGATGCGCTGCGCAACGCCAAGGGCGAGCCGATGGTGTTCGAGTTTCTCGACGACGGCGGCGCCATGAGCCGGGTGATCACGACCTACGTCCGCAATCTCGAGAAGCTCGGCATCCAGGTCAACCAGCGCACCACCGACTACGCGCTGTACCAGAAGCGGCTCGAGGACTTCGACTTCGACATGGTGTCGATCCGCTTCCCCGATTCGCAGAGCCCGGGCAACGAACTGCGCGACCGGTTCTCGAGCGAGGCGGCCGATACGCCGGGCTCGGACAACCTGTTCGGGTTGAAGTCGCCGCAGGTCGACCGGCTCGTGGACGATGTCCTGCACGCCAATACGCGTGAGGAACTCGTCACTGCGGGCCGGGCGCTGGACCGGGTGCTGATGCATGGCTATTACATCGTGCCGAACTGGTACAGTGCTTCGCATCGGGTGGCTTACCGCAAGGAACTGAGCTATCCGAAGGACCGGCTGCCTTACTACTACACGGCCGAAGGCTGGATTCTGAGCAACTGGTGGCGCACCGATACGGTCGCGTCATCCGCGGCTCGCTGAAGAAAGGGGGCAGCCGATGCTTGCCTATCTGTTCAAGCGCATCCTGCTGATGATTCCGACGCTGATCGGGGTCATCACGCTGACCTTCGCCGTGATCCAGTTCGTGCCGGGCGGCCCCGTCGAGCAGATGATGCTCGAACTCAAGGGGCGCGGCGGCGGTGGCGGCGAAGCCAGCGGCGGCGGTGCCGAGTACCGTGGCCGCCGCGGCGTGGATCCAGAGAAGATCAAGGAAATCCAGGCCCTGTATGGCTTCGACAAGCCGCCGCTCGAGCGCTACTTCCTGATGCTCAAGCGCTTTGCCAGGTTTGACCTTGGCCAGAGCTATTTCCAGCACCGCAGCGTGTGGGAGCTGGTCAAGTCCAAGCTGCCGGTCTCGGTGAGCCTCGGGCTGTGGACCTTCTTCCTGACCTACCTGATATCGGTGCCGCTCGGGATTTCCAAGGCCATCCGCGCCGGCAGCCGGTTCGACGTGGTGACCAGCATGATCGTGCTGGTCGGCTACGCCATCCCGGGCTTCGTGCTGGGGGTGCTGCTGCTGGTGCTGTTCGGTGGCGGTACCTTCGTCCAGTGGTTTCCGCTGCGCGGCCTGACCTCCGACAACTGGGACCAGCTGTCGCTGATGGGCAAGGTCATGGACTACCTGTGGCACCTGGTGCTGCCGATTACCGCGTCGGTGGTGGGCAGCTTTGCCGTGGTGACCATGCTGACCAAGAACGCCTTCCTGGACGAGATCCGCCGCCAGTACGTGCTGACCGCGCGGGCCAAGGGTTTGTCGGAGCGCCGCGTGCTCTGGAAGCACGTGTTCCGCAACGCCTTGATCCCGCTGGTCACCGGGTTCCCGGCCGCGTTCATCGGCGCGTTCTTCACCGGGTCGCTGCTGATCGAAACGCTGTTCTCGCTCGACGGCCTTGGCCTGCTGTCGTATGAGGCCGTGCTTCGGCGCGACTATCCGGTGGTGCTGGGCACGCTTTACCTGTTCACCCTGATCGGCCTGGTTACCCGGCTGATTTCCGACGTCTGCTACGTGCTGGTCGATCCGCGCATCCATTTCGAGGCCTTGCACCGATGAAATCACTTTCGCAAGCGACGGGCTTGCCGCACTCGCTGTCGCCGCGCCAGCGGGCGTGGCAGCGATTCCGGCGCAATCGCCTGGGCTACTGGAGCCTGATCCTGTTCGTGGCGATCTTTGCGCTGAGCCTGTGTGCGGAAGTGCTGTCGAGCGACCGCCCGCTGGTGGTGCGCTACAAGGGCGAGTGGTATTTCCCGATCGTCAAGGTCTATCCTGAAACCACCTTCGATGGGGATTTCGCCACGCCGGCGGACTACCTCGATCCCTATATCCGCGACCGCATCACCTCGAATGGCAATTTCGCGGTGTTCCCGCTGAACCGCTATTCGTACGACTCGCTCAACTACTTCGCCAAGGAGCCCAACCCCGCACCGCCGTCGGCTGAAAACTGGCTCGGCACCGATGACCGTGGCCGCGACATCCTGGCGCGGCTGCTCTATGGCTTCCGCGTGTCGGTGCTGTTCGGCATGGCGCTGACGGTGCTTGGCGTGCTGATCGGAACACTGACCGGCGCGCTGATGGGCTTCTTTGGCGGGCGCTTCGATTTGTTCTCGCAGCGGGCCATCGAAATCTGGAGTTCCATGCCGGAGCTGTACCTGCTGATCATCTTCGCGTCGATCTTCGAGCCCAGCCTGGCGCTGCTGATCATCCTGCTGTCGCTGTTCGGCTGGATGGGGCTTTCGGATTACGTGCGCGCGGAGTTCTACCGCAATCGCTCGCTCGACTACGTCAAGGCCGCGCGCGCGCTGGGCCTGTCCAACGTGCAGATCATGTGGCGCCATATCCTGCCCAACAGCCTGACGCCGGTGATCACGTTCCTGCCGTTCCGCATGAGCGCGGCGATCCTGGCGCTCACCAGCCTGGATTTCCTGGGCCTGGGCGTGCCGCCCACCACGCCCAGCCTGGGCGAGTTGCTGGCGCAGGGCAAGGGGAACCTCGATGCCTGGTGGATCTCGCTGTCGACCTTCGCCGTGCTGGTGGTGACCTTGCTGCTGCTGACGTTCATGGGCGATGCGCTGCGCGATGCCTTCGACACGCGCCTGGGCCTGGCCGCGCTACGCGGCCGCGTGGCGCCCAAGGTGCCGGCTGGTGCGCCTGCGGGAGCAACGCCATGAACGTGGTGCCCAAGCTCCGCGAAGCGGAGGCCATGCTGGCCGATCCGTCGCCACCGCCGTCGGCAGGTGGCACGCTGATCTGCGTGGACAAGCTTTCGGTCACGTTCGGCCATGGCGACGATGCCACGCGCGCCGTGCGCGAAGTCAGCTTCGACCTGCGCGCCGGCGAGCGCTACGCGCTGGTCGGGGAGTCAGGCTCCGGCAAGACGGTGACCGCGCTGGCGATGCTGCGCCTCGTGGAAGACGCCCACTACGATGGGGCGATCCGTTTCCAGGACCGGAACCTGCTCGACGTCTCGGATCGGGAGATGCGTGCCATCCGCGGCGCGGAGATCGCCATGATCTTCCAGGAGCCGATGACCGCGCTGAATCCGCTTTACACGATCGGCAACCAGATCGTCGAGACGCTGGCGCTGCATGAAGGGCTGGACCGGCGCGCGGCGCGCGAGCGCGCCATTGCCTTGCTGGAGCGCACCGGCATCAGCGACGCCGCGCATCGCTTCGACAGTTTCCCGCACCAGCTGTCAGGCGGGCAGCGCCAGCGCGCCATGATTGCCATGGCCCTGGCATGCCGCCCGAAGCTGCTGCTGGCCGACGAGCCGACCACGGCGCTGGACGTCACCATCCGTGCGCAGATCATGGACCTGCTGCGCGACTTGCAGACCGAGTTCGGCATGGCGGTGATGCTGATCACCCACGACCTGAACCTCGTGCGCTCGTTTGCCCAGCGGGTCGGTGTCATGGAGAAGGGCGTGATGGTCGAGACGGGCGACACTGCCCAGGTGTTCGCCTCGCCCCAGCATCCCTATACGCGCAAGCTCATCGACAGCCGCCCGCGCCGCGAGGTGCTGCCGCTGGTGCCGCTGGCGCCTACGCTGCTGGAAGCGCGCGGACTTTGCGTGAACTACTCGCGCAAGCGCAAGGGGATGGCGGGGTGGTTCGGCAAGGACCAGTTCGCGGCCGTCAAGGATGTCGATTTCCAGCTGCGCGAGGGCGAGACCATCGGCATCGTCGGGGAATCGGGCTCGGGCAAGACCACGCTGGCCCATGCGGTGCTGGCCCTGCAGCGCAAGAGCGCCGGCACTATCCATTTCCTCGGGAGCAGTTTCGACGGCGCCACGCGCAAGGACCGTTGCGAAATGCGTTCGCGCATGCAGGTCGTGTTCCAGGATCCGTTCGGGTCGCTGTCGCCACGCATGACGATCGAGCAGATTGTCGGCGAGGGGCTGGGGCTGCACCAGAAGGGTTTGTCGCGCGACGCCATGCGTCAGCAGGTCATCGAGGCGCTGCGCGAAGTCGGGCTCGACCGCACGGCGCTGGGACGCTACCCGCATGAGTTCTCGGGTGGCCAGCGCCAGCGCATCGCCATCGCCAGGGTGCTGATCCTCAAGCCGCAGGTGCTGGTGCTCGACGAGCCCACTTCGGCGCTCGATGTCTCGATCCAGCAGCAGGTGCTGGGGCTTCTTTCCCAGTTGCAGCACAAGTACAACCTCAGCTACCTGTTTATCAGCCACGACCTCGCCGTGATACGCGCCATGGCGCACCGGGTCATCGTGATGAAGGCGGGCGAGGTGGTCGAGGCGGGGGAAACCGAGTCGGTTCTCGGCGCGCCGCAACATCCGTATACGCGCAAGCTGATGGCGGCTGCCCAGGTTGGTGCAGCCTGACATCATTGCTGTGCAGCATGCACACTGCCTGCGGGCGGTGTCACGCCACTGGCATGCGGAAAGCAACATTCCAGATGCGGAAACCGAAGTAGGTCGTTGATTGGAAAGCTATTTCTGTCAAATTTGTAACGAACTTTGACAGAGTGGCGACGAGCCGATACCATCCCGCGAGGACTATTTTTGGGGTGGTCGCTCGTCCGCTTTGGGACGTGCCCTGCACGGCTTGTATGCCTTTGTGACCGGCGCGGTTCTTGCGTACGGTCATCCCCGCAATGATTCAGGCATCACCATATTCGCTGGCGTTATTCGTCGGGCGTGATGGCGATGATTCGAACGATTCATCAGGAGAACCAATGCAGCGATCGGTACTTCATTCCCTGGCACGCGTGGCCGTCGGGATTGCCATTGCCTGCGGTGCGACTGTGTCGAATGGAGTGCTGGCGGATACGGTTTTCAAGGACCCCGATGCCCGCATCGATGCTTCGGCCCAACTGGGCGCGGACACGCATGCGGAAGGCAAGCGCGGCTTGCTGTCGTCGGTCGTGAATTCCACCAGCCACGTCGCCAGCAAGGCGGGCGACCTGGTCATGAATGCGCTTGGCCTGATTGGGGTGCGTTACCGCTTTGGCGGCAACAGCCCGGAATCCGGCCTGGACTGCAGCGGCTTTGTCCGCTACGTGTTCAATGACACCTTCGGCTTCATGCTGCCGCGCCGTTCCGTCGAGATCAGCCAGGTTGGCACCAATGTGGCTGTCAATGAACTACGCCCGGGCGACCTGGTGTTCTTCAACACCATGCGCCAGACCTTCTCGCACGTTGGCATCTATATCGGCGACAACAAGTTCGTGCATGCCCCGTCCACGGGCAGCAAGATCCGCGTCGACGACATGCGCGCCGCCTATTGGGTGACGCGCTACAACGGCGCACGCCGTATCGACGACGGCCAGTCATCGAACCGCAGCGACGGCCTTGGCAACATGGTCGAGACGCTCAAGCGATTCGACCCGAACGCCACCTCGCGTACGCTGTACGGCGGTTGAGGCCGGACCGGCTGCAACAAAAAAAGGACTGCTTCGGCAGTCCTTTTTTGTTGGCGGGAAGCGTCCGGCTATTGCGCCGCCACGGTGCCGGCCGGCTGCAAGCGGGCCCGCTCCAGCCGCTGGCGCAACGTGGACATCATGGCGGCCGTGGCCTGTTCGCCGGCCAGAACCGCGCGGTTGCGCGCATTGAAGTCGCTGCCGCCCATGTCGGGCAGTTCGGGGCGGATCACCACGTCGGCGCGCGCCAGCGCCATCTTGTTGATCGACTGGCCCATGATCGTCGTCGTCTGCAGCAGCACGCCGCTCTGGCCGTCATTCTTCTGGCTGGACGGGTCCGCCGAGATATTGACGGCAATGACGAAGTCCGCGCCCATGCTGCGTGCCGAATCCACGGGAACCGGCTCGACGAGCCCGCCATCCACATAGTCCCGCCCCTGGACCGAGACCGGCTGGAACACGCCCGGCACGCTGCTGGACGCGCGTACGGCCTGTCCCGTATTGCCGCGCCGGAACAGGACGCGCTCGCCGGTCTTGAGGTCGGTCGCCACGATGCCCAGCGGCAGCTTCATGGCCTCGATCGGACGATTCGAAACCAGGCGGTTCACGTACTTTTGCAGCGCCTCGCCCTTGAGCCAGCCGCCAAAACGGCTGCCGAAGGGCAGGGCCCAGTCGGCAATGGCGGCCTCGTCCATGGTCAGCGCCAGCTTGTTGAGTTCGAAGCCGCTCATGCCGGTGGCGTAGAGCGCGGCGACCACCGCTCCGGCGCTGGTGCCCGTGACCAGGTCAGGGTGGATGCCTTGGGCTTCGAGTGCCTTGATTACGCCGATATGGGCGAAACCACGTGCGGCGCCGCCGCCCAGCGCCAGGCCGATCTTGATGGGGCGCGGTGCCGGCTGGGTCGCCACCGGGTTGGCCGTCGTCGGCGTGCCGCGGCGCGGGCCGAACGAACAGGCGGAAAGCAGGGCGGCTGCCGAGGCGCCGAGGAAATGACGTCGTTGCATGAATCGAGGGTGCCGGTGGATGGGCAGAGGCGGGCGGAAATTCAAATGTGACTGGATCGGCGTGAGGATAGGGCGTTTTCGTACCGGCCGTTCCTGTGACTCCGCGAAGCATAAATGATTCCGTTGGAGACGGTGGCGATGCCGGCCGTGCTCAATCCGTGGGTCGGCAGGGCGGCCAGGCTTCGCATTGCTATAATGCAGGATCGACATATATATCCAGCCTGCGCGCGTCCGCGCGGGCTTTTTTGTTTGTTCCCGACCACCATGACCCAACGCGTCCGCACCCGCTTTGCGCCGAGCCCGACCGGCTTCATCCATCTCGGCAATATCCGATCCGCGCTTTATCCGTGGGCGTTTGCCCGGCGCATGAAGGGCGATTTCGTGCTGCGCATCGAAGATACCGATGTCGAGCGCTCCTCGCAGGAAGCCGTCGACGTGATCCTCGAAGGCATGGAATGGCTCGGCCTGGATATCGACGAGGGCCCGTTCTACCAGATGCAGCGCATGGACCGCTACCGCGAGGTGCTGGCCCAGATGGTCGACAGCGGGCTGGCCTACCCGTGCTACATGAGCACGGAAGAACTGGACGCATTGCGTGAAGCCCAGCGCGAGCGCGGCGAAAAGCCGCGCTACAACGGCTTCTGGCGCCCGGAGCCGGGCAAGGTCCTGCCGCAGCCGCCGGCCGGCGTGAAGCCGGTGCTGCGCTTCCGCAATCCGCTCGACGGCAGTGTGGTGTGGGATGACGCGGTGAAGGGCCGCATCGAGATCTCGAACGAAGAGCTCGATGATCTCGTCATCGCACGCCCGGATGGCACGCCGACCTACAACTTCTGCGTCGTGGTGGACGATCTCGACATGAAGATCACGCACGTGATCCGTGGCGATGATCATGTCAATAACACGCCGCGCCAGATCAACATCATCCGCGCGCTCGGCGGCGCCACGCCGGTCTACGCGCACCTGCCGACCGTGCTTAACGAGAGCGGCGAGAAGATGAGCAAGCGTCACGGGGCCATGAGCGTGACCGGCTATCGCGACGAAGGCTATCTGCCCGAGGCCGTGGTGAACTACCTGGCCCGCCTGGGCTGGGCGCACGGTGACGCGGAAATCTTCAGCCGCGAGCAGTTCGTCGAATGGTTCGACCTCGAGCACCTGGGCAAGTCGCCGGCGCAATACAACGCCGAAAAGCTTGCCTGGCTGAACAACCACTATATCAAGGTGGGCGACAACGCGCGCCTGGCCGAGCTGACGCGTCCGTTTATCGAGTCGCTCGGCGGCAAGGTGGAGGGCGCGGACCTGGTCGGGGTGATCGCCCTGGTCAAGGACCGTGCCAATACGCTGAAGGAAGTTGCCCAGACGGCACTGCTTTTCTATCGTGGCGAGCCGCAGGCCGATGCGGCCCTGAAGGCGGAACACCTGACGCCGGAAATCCAGCCGGCGCTGAAGGCGCTGGCGACCCAGCTCGGTGCGCTGCCCGAATGGAAGCGGGAAGCGATCAGCGCCACCTTCAAGGCGGTGCTGGCAGAGTTCGGGCTCAAGATGCCCAAGCTCGCCATGCCGGTACGCCTGCTGGTTGCTGGTCAACTCCAGACACCGGCTATCGACGCGGTGCTGGAGCTGTTCGGCCGCGATATCGTGCTGCGCCGCCTTGCGGCTGGCTTGGTCGGTTAAAAAAGTTGCGAAAAGTCCTGGTGGGGGCTTGCGCTCCGCCCGGGACTTAGCCATAATCTCGTTCTCCCTGCAGCGCGGTCAGAAACAAGATCAGCGGGCGATCTGAAAAGAATCTCGTGGCCGTCAGGTCAGAATCTGCGAAAGCGGATTGAGAGGAAAAACAGATCGGGGGGCTTGCAAAAAATCGAGGTTGATATATAATCTCGGCTTCGCTTGAAACGGTAAGTTTTCCGATGGGGCGAATAAGCAGGTTGCAGTAGATAGAAGTACCATGGGGCTATAGCTCAGCTGGGAGAGCGCTTGCATGGCATGCAAGAGGTCAGCGGTTCGATCCCGCTTAGCTCCACCAAGACATCGGGATTATCTGCGGTTCGGGATGATTCCAGACGGAACGCGTTGAAAGACAAGTTTCTGTCCCCTTCGTCTAGAGGCCTAGGACATCACCCTTTCACGGTGAGTACAGGGGTTCGAATCCCCTAGGGGACGCCATAACATCAGGCGTAATCATATGTCTGGATTGTCACATCGAGCGAAGCTCGGTGTGACGATGGAATATGGAGTGGTAGTTCAGTTGGTTAGAATACCGGCCTGTCACGCCGGGGGTCGCGGGTTCGAGTCCCGTCCACTCCGCCAAAACTAAACCCACATGGTTAATGCCATGTGGGTTTTTTCTTATAAGTGAGAGGATTATCTGATAATCACCGCGGCGGTAAATAAGTGTTGCGGTTTATATCAAGGCAGTATAGAATCCTTTTATTCGCCGATGCATTTTCTTTAATGCTGAAGCGGTGAATAAGCAGTGCCGTAGTAAATGCTGTAATAAGGGGCTATAGCTCAGCTGGGAGAGCGCTTGCATGGCATGCAAGAGGTCAGCGGTTCGATCCCGCTTAGCTCCACCAGAATTCAGGATGCATCGCAGTAAAAAGATGCTTCCAAAGCGAAGAAAAGTTTGTTAGAATAACGGACTGCTCAACGCGAGACGGAACGTGTTGAAAGACAAGTTTCTGTCCCCTTCGTCTAGAGGCCTAGGACATCACCCTTTCACGGTGAGTACAGGGGTTCGAATCCCCTAGGGGACGCCATAACATCGGGCGTAATCATATGCCTGGATTGCTGCAGCGAGCGAAGCTCGGGTGGCGATGGAATATGGAGTGGTAGTTCAGTTGGTTAGAATACCGGCCTGTCACGCCGGGGGTCGCGGGTTCGAGTCCCGTCCACTCCGCCAAAACTAAACCCACATGGTTAATGCCATGTGGGTTTTTTCTTTTGTACTCTGCATGTCAAGCCAATGGCGCTGCGTCGCACCGTCCGTTCCGCCTGGAGCCGGCCAGGTGCGCGCAATCACTGCCGTTGCGCAGCACTGATGCGCATGAAGTAGCGCACCAGCAGGCAGCCGGCAATGGCCAGGCTCAAGCTGTTGGCGATCCAGAAGCCTGAGGCACCGCGCGTAAAGGCCGGCAGTGTCTCGATCAGGCCGAAACCCAGCACGTAGCCCCCGCCAATGCCAATGCCCCATAGCGAACCGGCGTAGATCAGCGTCGGGATCAGCGCGATCTTGTAGGCGCGCAGGATAAAGGCGGTCATGACCTGCACGGCATCAAAGGCCTGGTAGAAGGCGATGAACAGTACCAGCGGCAACGCGGCGGCCACCACGGCAGCATCCTTGGTATAGGCATGCAGCACGGGCTCCCTGAGCAGCCACAGCAGGCAACCTGTTATCAAGGCGAGGGAGGCGGCCAGGCAGATGCCGCGCCATGCGAGCCGGCTGGCGCCCGCCATGTCGCGTGCGCCGATCGACTGTGCCACCAGCGTCGACGTCGCGATGGCCAGCGATAACGGCAGCATGTAGGCCACGGCTCCGAGATTGGCGATGATCTGGTGCCCGGCAAGGGTGACTGTTCCCATGCGCGTGATGAAGATCGACATCAGCGTGAAGGATGTGATCTCGATCAGGTACGTAAGTCCCATCGGCACGCCCAGGCGCAGCAGTGCCATCAGCTGTGCCGGCGCCGGCCAGCTCCAGGCGGAGAAGATCTCCAGGGACAGATAGACGGCGCTATGGCGAAGGATCAGCAGGCCGGTAACGCACCAGCCCCAGCTGATCAGCGTCGACGCCAGTGCGCAGCCCGGACCGCCCATGGCCGGAATGCCAAATCCCCCGTTGATAAACCACGCGTTGAGTGGCACCTTCAGGCCCAGGCCGACGATTTGCAGCACCGTCACCATGACCGGACGCGAAAGCGCGTTATTGAGCGCGGAATAGATGCGGAAACCCAGTGCTGCGGGCAAGCCGAACGCGCCAATGTGAAGATACTGGCTGGCCTTGTCGACCAGTTCTGGCGGGGCCTTGGCAAAGGCGAGCAGTGGCTCCGGGAACATCAGCAGCAGCACGCCGGGAACAGACAGTGCCAGGCCCAGCCATGCGGCTTGCCTGACTTCGCTGCCGATCTTTTCGCTGCGGCCGGCACCGTAAAGCTGGCCCGCGATCGGTGCGAGTGCCTGCAGCACGCCCATCAGGCTGATATAGACCGTCACGTAGATCGAACCGCCGAGGCCGACCGCGGCGAGGTCATTCGCCGAGGCCCGGCCGGCCATGATGGTATCCATGACGCCGAATGCGATCACAGCGAGCTGGCCGACCAGTACCGGCGCGGCAAGATGGGCGATACGACGCAGATCGTGAAGCAGGTTCATGCCGGTTCCGCGCAGGCGCTTTCACGCGCCCGAGAGCCGGCCGGCAGCGGCGGCGGCGCGGCCGCCAGCCATGCCGCCGGCAGGAGGGTTGGGAATTACTGGGGCAGGCGGTGGCGCGGCAGTTCCGGTCGTGCGTGCGTGGCGCGCGAAGTATCGACCAGGCGATACATGCGGAAACGCTCGTCACGGTCAGCGGGCCGGCGACCTTCCCAGATCAGCCGCCATTCGAAATGCGAGATCTTGCTCGGTTCGCCGTAGTCGGCGCTATCGTGCCGCAGCAGGATGTCGCAACCGTCTTCGGGGCCGCCGAAGCGGAAATGGCCAAAGTAGGCGAATGACGCTAGCTGGGCATTGCCCATGCGGATCGGCTGCACGCACTGGTACGTAGACGGCAGCGCCATGGCGGCAGCCTCGACCACGTCGCGGTAGGTCTTGCCGTAGTTGATCGACGGCAGCCAAAGCGTCATGGCCATGACCCACATCAGCGTGGTGCCGGCGGCGGAAATCACCACCGGACGCCAGATCTGTTTGGGCGCGCGCGACAGCCGCCAGCGTACCACCAGCACCCAGGCCACGGTCACCAGCAAGGCAAAGATGACTGAGGAAAGCTTGAAGTGATGCTGGTAGCCGGGCAACTGCCGGAACACGTTGCCCGCGATGCGCGGTGGCCAGCCCGTGGTCTTGGCGAGCCACAGGAACCACACCGTGCCACCGAAAATGGTGAAGAACAGCAGGGCGAACCAGTCGATCGCGTTGATCACGCCGCGCGCCAGCGTGGGCAGCGCAAACGCACCGAGGATCGCCATCGGCGGCAGCAGCAGGATGAACTGGACATCGCTGGCATTGGTCTGCAGGAACAGCAGCGCCAGTGTCGGCAGCAGCAGCGCCAGCGGCAGCGCCACATGTGGGGCGCGGCGCATGCCGGCCCACGCCACCCAGGCCCAGGCCGCGATCGGCCAGACCGGCCACGCGTACAGGAACAGGTTGCGCATATTGAAGCCGAACGACTGCATGTTCGGCGCGCCGTAGCTGCGCCGGTCATAGCGGGCCCATTCGCGGATGAAGGTCACCGCGTCGTGCCGGTCCGCCGCGCTAAAGTAAGCGGCGGCCAGCCAGGCGGCGACAATCAGCAACGCCAGCGGCACGCCGATGGCCGCCAGCCGTCGACCGGGCATCGGGGCGCAGACGGCGGCGCAGATCGTGGCGGCAACCAGCAGGGCCAGCGGCAGGATCGGCCCGCTGGCCAGGGTCAGCGCGCCCAGGCCGAGTCCGAACACAAGGCTGCCCTGCACGGGCTTGTCGAGGCTGCGCACCAGCCCGTACAGGATCATGGCGATCAGCGCGACCTGGCCGACCTGCGCGGTGGTTTCATGTCCCCGGACCGCCAGCCCCACGCAGGCCAGGAACACGAGCAGGGCGCCGTCGGCCAGCGTGCGGCCATAGTCGCGCGCGCTGGGCTGGCCGCCGAAGGCGTAGGCAAACGGCTGCACTTCGTCCCGGCGGCCGAGCAGGTAGGTGGTGTACCAGATGAAAGCGCAGGTGCCGAAGAAGCACAGTGCCGTGGCCAGGCGCGACGCATCCGGGGCGCCGAGCCAGCCGCCGAACAGGCGGATCATGGCCGCGCCGATCCAGAAGACCAGTGGCCCGTCCTCGGTGAACGGACGTCCCGCGATGTTGGGCATCAGCCAATCATGCGCGCCGCCCGTGGCCAGTTGCCACATCACGCCGAAACCGGCGGCATCCTCGTTCTTCCACGGATCGCGGTGGAACAGGCCGGTCAGCCCATAGATGATGCAGATCGCCAGCAGCAGGGCGCGCGGCAACGCGCCCGTTGCGGCGGCGGTCAACTGAACGGGGGAAGTCTTGGCTTCACGCATCGGCGGATCGGGTCAGCAGCGCGGTACCGGCCGGGCTGCCGCAAGCGAGTGGCGGCGCCCAGGGCCGGAACGGTAAGGAGGGCACAAATGCAAAGAGGCAGCCGCTGCTGCCTCTTTGCGGGTCTGCGTGGCGCCGGAACATCTGTCCGCTGGCGCCGCGCAAACGGGTGTTCGCAAGAGCGATTACTTCGCAGCCTTGCCCAGCTTGCTGCCGAACTTCTGGCGGAACTTCTCGACGCGGCCGGCGGTGTCCATGATCTTCTGGGTGCCGGTGTAGAACGGGTGCGATTCCGACGAGACTTCGATCTTGGCCAGCGGGTATTCCTTGCCGTCCCTCACGATCGTGTCGCGCGTCTGGATGGTCGAACGCGTGATGAAGCTGAAGTCGCTCGACATGTCCTGGAACACGACTTCGCGGTAATTCGGGTGGATGCCTTCTTTCATGGTGATTCCTTTCTGGTTGGGTAGCCAGTCCGTTGCGCGCTGCCGGCCCATTGCCGCGGCGCGAGACGAACCACTTGCCGATTACGGGCAAACCGGGATTATGGCAGAAAAACAATGGCTTGGGGAAGCGTAACGGCAATTCCCATCGGGCCGGCGAGCCGCGGATTGGACAGCTTACGCCGATGTGCCGGCCGGGTCCTGCCGGAAGAACGTTGCAAGGCATTGGTACACCACGGGCCAGTGACGTTTCAGGCCCGTTGGTTCAACAAAAAATGCTTCGGCCGTCACGGCGAAGAATTCGCTCGGTGCTTCGCAGCCGTAAGGGTCGATCAGGCGCAAGGCAGGCGGCAGCCGTTCAGGGTGCTCCCAGGCTGTCGCAGGATGCTGGTCCCAGGTTTCGGCGAAACGGTCGTACTCGCTCAGGAAGGTCTCCGCCCAGGCTTCGGCATCGACGCCGGGGTGCAAGACCCGGGAGAAGGGTGGAACGCCGTCGGGTTCGCCGTCGAGCATGTCCAGCTTATGGGCAAATTCATGGACCACCACGTTGTAGGTGTCGGCCGGAACATCGTGTTCGGTATCGAGGCCGCCGCCCGGCATCTCGACATCGGGCCAGGACAGGATGACCGGGCCGTGTTCCCACGCTTCACCGCTGGCCTCCTCGACGACGCCATGCACCAGCCCGATTTCGTCCTGCACCGTGCGCCGGATGACGAACTCGCCCGGATACAGCACGATGCCGTGCCAGCCGCGATACCACTCGATCCCGAGCCGCAGGATGGGCACGCAGGCCTGCACCGCGACGCTGACCACCATTTCGTCGGTCAGCGGCAGCTCGTGCGCGGTGGAGTATTCCTTTTCGGCGATGAAGAGCGTGGCCAGTTCGCGCAGCGCGCGCCGGTCGTCCTCGGCGTAGCGCCGCACGAACGGCAGCGCCGACACGGTGCGTTCCCACAGCGCATCGGGAATGGCGTAGTGCTCGAGCTTGCGGGCTTTCGAGCGGGTACGCAGGAATTGGGTCAGTTTGCCGAGCATGGTGCGTTGAGGGCTAAAAGCCGGGGCCAGCCCTGGCAATGCGACAAAACAAAAAGGCGTGCCGCGGCACGCCTTTTTCTGTTCGGACGAAGATGCCGGAGGCTTAGCCGCCTCTGCGCATCATATCGAAAAACTCCACGTTGTTCTTCGTCGCCTTCATCTTGTCCATGATGAATTCCATGGCCTGCACTTCGTCCATGTCGGAGATGAACTTGCGCAGGATCCAGATCTTCTGGAGGATGTCCGGCTTGATCAGCAGTTCTTCGCGGCGCGTACCGGACTTGTTCAGGTTGATCGATGGATAGACGCGTTTTTCCGCAAGGCGGCGTTCCAGGTGCACTTCCATGTTGCCGGTGCCCTTGAACTCTTCGTAGATCACGTCGTCCATGCGGCTGCCCGTCTCGATCAGCGCGGTGGCGATGATGGTCAGCGAACCACCTTCCTCCAGGTTACGCGCGGCACCGAAGAAGCGCTTCGGACGTTGCAGCGCGTTGGCGTCGACACCACCGGTCAGCACCTTGCCCGAGGCCGGCACCACCGTGTTGTAGGCACGCGCCAGACGTGTGATCGAGTCCAGCAGGATGACCACGTCGCGCTTCAGTTCGACCAGGCGCTTGGCTTTTTCGATGACCATTTCGGCGACCTGCACGTGGCGGATGGCCGGTTCGTCGAAGGTCGACGCCACCACTTCGCCGCGCACCGAGCGCTGCATTTCGGTCACTTCTTCCGGGCGCTCGTCGATCAGCAGCACGAACAGGTCCGCTTCCGGATGATTGTTGGCGATCGCGTGTGCAATGTGCTGCAGCATCACGGTCTTGCCGGACTTCGGCGATGCCACCAGCAGCGCGCGCTGGCCGCGGCCGATCGGCGCGATCATGTCGATGATGCGGCCGGTGATGTTCTCTTCGGCCTTGATGTCGCGTTCGAGCTGGAGCGGCCGGTTCGGATGCAGCGGCGTCAGGTTCTCGAACATGATGCGGTTCTTCACCGCCTCGGGCGCTTGCCCGTTGACCTTGTCGACCTTTACCAGGGCAAAGTAGCGCTCGCCGTCCTTGGGCGTGCGCACTTCGCCTTCGATCGAATCACCGGTATGCAGGTTGAAGCGGCGGATCTGCGACGGGCTGATGTAGATGTCATCCGTGCTGGCCAGGTACGAGGTTTCCGGCGAGCGCAGGAAACCGAAGCCGTCCGGCAGAACTTCCAGGGTGCCGTCGCCGTAGATGGTTTCGCCCATCTTGGCGCGCTTCTTCAGGATCGCAAACATCAGTTCCTGTTTGCGCATCCGCTGTGCGTTGTCGATCTCGAGCGTTGCCGCCATTTCGAGAAGCGCAGACACGTGAAGCGATTTGAGTTCTGTCAGGTGCATAGACAAGGGGTACAGAAGCCCGGACGGGCGAGACCTAGAGGGAAGGGGGAAAGAAATGAGCGAACGCTCGGGGAAGTTGTTGGTGGCATCTTAGCACAATCCGACCGGCGCGCCAGGGGGTGGCGCACGCACATCGGATTGTGGGAAACCCGGAGCCCATGCCAGGGCTCCGGCATGCAAGCGCTTACAGGTTGCCGTCGAGGAACGCCGTGAGTTGCGACTTGGACAGCGCGCCGACCTTCTGGGCCGCGACCGCACCATTCTTGAACAGGATCAGCGTCGGGATGCCGCGGATGCCGAACTTGGCCGGCACTTGCTGGTTCTCATCGACGTTGATCTTGGCGACCTGCAGCTTGTCGCCGTAGTCCTTGGCCACTTCGTCCAGGATCGGGGCGATCATCTTGCAGGGGCCGCACCATTCCGCCCAGAAGTCGAGCAGGACCGGCTTGTCGGACTGGAGGACGTCGGCGTCGAACGAGGCGTCGCTCACATACTTGATTTGTTCACTCATGGCGGAAAACCTCTGGTTTCGCTCTGTTTATGTCAATGGCTGGGAATGGCCGAACTGCTACCTTACACGAGAATCCCGGGATTCGCCTGACGGTACAGTCGGGGATTCTCCGCGGCGGCGGCGGTTGCGCGCCGGTTTCGTCGACATGTTACCAGTTTGCGGATTTTCAAGATGGCACCCAAAAGAGCCCATTGGCAGTCCGGATAATCGACGGCGGTGCATATATACTGCCTTGGATTTGCGAGGCGCATGAATGGTTGTTTCAATCGCGGCGAGAGATTTCCGCAATCGAGGATGTGGGCTATGCCGCACGTTGTCCATGGCTCTGATTTGCCCGGCACGTGTGCCGGATGCGCCCGCCGGACGCGTAGAATAGAAGGACAGCACTTCCTGCGCGCCATGCGCCATTGACAAGGCCATCGACATGACTCCTGATTCCCGCAAGCCCACGCAGCCGGACGCCGAGCCGGCGTCTCCGGATGTGGAACACCTGAGCGACGCGCTGGACCACATCAGCAGCGCGGTGGAGACTGAAAGCATTGCCAGCGGCGCGGCCAAGGGGCTGGTTTACAGCATCATCGAAACCCTGGGCACGCTGGTCGGCGACCCGGACCTGCCCGAGCACGCGCGCTCGGGCTATGAAGGCCTGCTCGAAACCGCGCGCGAGATCCGGGCGCGGCTGGAGGGCGGTTCGGACTGAATCCGGTGCGGGGCAGCCCGCGCGATTTGCAGATCGCCCCGCGCGCTGACTTTTCAGTGCGCGGGAAGCGGCCTTCGTTGTTCCCGCAATAGCCGTTCCCGCAATAGCCGTTGTTTCCTTCCCTTGTTTTCACCCTTTGCCTCCCGCAGTCCGCCTGACCCGCGGCACGCGCGCCCATGACACCACTGCGCTTTCGTCCCGGCCCGGATTTCCTCGACCAGGCGGCTGCGGCTGCCTGGCATTTTCTTGACCACTGCGGTGTGCCGGAAGCCGCCGCGCATGTGGTCGTGCCGACCGCGGCGCAGATTCCAGGCGTGCGCATGGCGCTCGATGCCGTGGCGCGCGCGGCCGGCCGGCCGCGGTTGCTGCCGCGCGTCGTGACGCTCGGCCACTGGCTGCTAGACCTGCCGCCCGATGGCACGCCGGTGCGCAGCCCCGCCGCGCGCCTGCTGGCCGTGCAGCAGGCGGTGCGCGCGCAGGACTGGCTGAGGCGCTCGTTCGGCGCGCAAACGGAGTCCGCGGCGTGGGGCCTGGCGCAGACGCTGCTGTCGGTCTGCGACGAACTCAATACGCGCTGGCTCGAGGACGTCGCCGTGAGCGATGGCGAAGCCATGGACGGCGCCGATCGCGCATCGCTGCTGCAGGGCGCGCTGGAACGGACCTATGCGCATCTGACCGAGCGGATGCTCGGCGAGGAGGCGCGCATCGTGCTGGCGTTCTGGCAGGCGCTGTCCGGTCCCGACGATCCCATGCCATCGCGCCGGCGCGCGTTGCGGCAGCTTGCCCAGCAACTGCGCGGGCCGGTCGTGTGGATCGCCCCGACGCCGCCGACGCCGATCGAGTCCGCGTTCCTGAACGATGCCGCCGAGCTGGTGCCGGTGCTCGCGGTTGGCTACGACTGGTCCGGGGCCACCGAAGCCGGACACAAGGACGAGGCCGCCGGTTGGTATGAGACGCTGGTTGCCCTGTGGCCCGAGGCACGTATTGCCACTGACGACGATGCGCCGCCATTCACGCATGCCCTGCCCGCGTTGCCGGAAGCGCGGCCATCGATCCGCGTCATCGGCGCTGCCCGCTTCGAAGATGAAGCGGCCGCCGCGGCCGATCAGCTCGTGCAATGGCTCAACGCAGGCCGGCGCAACATTGCGTTGGTCGCGCACGATCGCGTCGTGGCAAGGCGCGTGCGGGCGTTGCTGGCCCGCGCGGGCGCACCCGTGCGTGATGAAACCGGCTGGAAGCTCTCAACCACGCGCGCGGCCGCGGCGCTGATGCGTTGGTTCGACTTGCTGGTGCGCGATGGCGACACTGCCGCGCTGCTCGATTTGCTGAAGAGCCCCTTCTGCCTGCCCGAATTCCCGGATCGCGGCGCCGCTATCGCGTTGATCGAGCGTCAGGTCCGGCGTGACCGTATCAGCGGCGGATGGGACCGGCTGCGCCACCTGTCCGGCGCGTCGTCATCCGTGTCGGCAGACGCCGACGATGCGGAAGTCCAGCGTGCGGAAGCGGCGCGCCGCAGCGCGGGTGACCTGCTTCTCGTGCTCGCCGATGAGGCGGCCCGTTGGCCGCGCGGCATTGCTCAGCATCCGTTGTCGATGTGGCTCCGTTGCCTGGAGGGTACGCTCGACGCGCTCGGCATGCGCGCCGCCCTCGCCGCGGAGGAAGCTGGCCGCCAGCTGCTTGACGCGCTGGCGCGGCTGCAGGAGCTGCCGTCCGACGAAACCAGTGCGCACGCCACGCTGTCCCAGGCGGAATTCCGCTCGATGCTGTCTGCGTTGCTGGAGTCGGTGGCCTACAAGGAGCCACCGGCCAGCGGCGCGGCGCGGATCACGATCCTGCCGCTGAACGGCGCGCGCATGCGGCGCTTCGACGGGGTCGTGGTGGTGGGCTGCGACGACGCCCAGCTGCCGTCGAGCGCCGCGGAGCTGATGTTCTTCTCCAACCAGATGCGCCGCGAGCTGGAACTGGAGGACCGCGAAGCGCGTTTTGCGCAGCAGGCCCGCGACCTGGCGGAAGTCCTGCTGAACAATGACGACGTGGTGCTGACCTGGCAGCGCCTGGGCGGGCGTGGCGAGCCCAAGCACGTGTCCGGCTGGATCGAGCGCCTGTCCGCATGCTGCGCGCGTGCGGGCGTGAAGATCGATGCGAGCATGGCGCCGCTCTTCCACCAGACGTTCGCCGATACGCGTGGCATGCCCGCGCCGGCGGCACCGGAGCTGGTGCCGGCCCGCTGGAGCGCGCAGGCCTACAACATGCTGCGTCGCTGTCCCTACCAGTTTTTCGCCGGCCGCATGCTGGGGCTGGCCGGGCTCGAGATCGTCAGCGACGACCTGGAAAAGCGCGATATCGGCGACCTGCTGCACCGCGTGCTGTTGCGCTACCACCGCGAACTGCTGGCGCGCCGCGAGCGCGGCGAGGCGGTGCCGGAAGCGGCGCGGCTCGAGCGGTTGCGCGAAATCTCGGACGACGTCTTCGGCGCGCTGATGGCCGAGGACGGCAATGCGATCGGCTACTACCGACGCTGGTGCGAAGTGCTGCCTTCCTATGTGTCCTGGCAGACCGCGCGCGAAGCGCAGGGATGGTACTGGCGCGGCGGCGAGGTCGACGCGGGCGTGGACCTGCCCATGCCGGACGGCAAGCCGATCCGGCTGAACGGCCGCATCGACCGGCTCGACCAGGGGCCCGATGGCACGCATGCCGTGCTCGACTACAAGACGCAGAGCGCCACGCGCCTCAAGCGCAAGGCGAGCGAGGTCGAGGAGGATTGCCAGTTGCCGTTCTATGGCCTGCTGCGTGCCGATGCCGTGGGCGGAAGCTGGGTGGCGCTGGAGGGCGCGCGCGAAGGCGCCGCCGCGCCGCAGCGCGAAGTCGACCTTCCGGATTTCGACGCCGCCGTGGCGTGGCTGGAGCGGCAGATGCGCGACGACGTCATGCGCCTGCGCCAGGGCGCGCGGCTGCCGGCGTTCGGCGACGCGTCGGCCTGTACCTATTGCAGTGCCCGTGGCCTGTGCCGCAAGGGCTTCTGGGAATCCACCGCCGTGCCGGTGCTGACATCATGACAGTCCACGCCTACCTGCGCGACGGCCAGCCCGTCAGCGAGCCCGATTTCACCCGCGCGGCCTGCGATCCCGCCAGCTCCGTGGTGGTGGAAGCCTGCGCCGGCAGCGGCAAGACCTGGCTGCTGGTGGCGCGCCTGGTGCGCCTGCTGCTGGCGGGTGCCGCGCCACACGAAGTGCTTGCCATCACGTTCACCCGCAAGGCGGCCGAAGAGATGCGCGAGCGCCTGCTGGAAGTGCTCGCGCAGATGGCGCGCGACAGCGACGACGCGGTGGTCGAGGCGCTGGTCATGCGCGGCATGACGACGCAGGCCGCGCATGAAGCGCTGCCGCGTGCGCGGCGCCTGCATGCGCAGGTGCTGGCGGCGCCCGGACGCATGGCCATCGACACCTTTCACGGCTGGTTCGGCACGCTGCTCCGGGGCGCACCGCTTGCCTCCGGGGTCGTGCCGGGCGCGTCCCTGCGCGAGGACTCGCTGCGCATGAAGCGCGAAGCATGGGCCCCGGTCTGGCGCTCGCTCGCGGCGCCGCGCTATGCCGAGCTGCGGCAGGCCTATGAGACGCTGGTGGATGCAGTCGGCGAGTTCCAGGCCCGTGGCCTGCTCGACGCCATGTTCCATGCACGCAGCGAATGGTGGGCCATGCGCGAAGGTGGCGACCCCGCCCGGGCGCTGGCCGATTGCCTTGGCGAAGATGCGCAGGGCGACGTTCTGGTGCCGGTGCTCAGCGACGAAGCCTGGCTTGAAATGTGTCAAGCGCTCGCATCGCGGCTCGGTGCCGGCGGCAAGACCGAACAAGCCCACGCGGGCCGGATCCAGGACGCGCTGATCGCCATCGGCAACTGGCGCGAGGACGGAGCGGCCGCTGGCAAGCCGGCCGAACACGCGTTCGCCCTGCTGCGCACCGCATTCTTCACCGCGGCGGGCAGTCCGCGTTCGCTGCGCCGAACCAGCGCGCTGGTCAAGGCGGCCGGCGGGGAATCGCAGGCCGATGCGCTGGTGGCGCAGCACGGCGAGTTGTGCGCGATGCTCGACGAGATCAGCGCGCGCCGCTGCGAGGCCGCGGTGCTTGCCGTCAACCTGGCGCTCTATCGCTTTGGCGACGCACTGCTGGACCGCTACCAGCAGTACAAGAGCGAGCAGCGCGCGATGGATTTCGCCGACCTCGAGTGGCAGGCCGCCTGCCTGATGGCCGAGGAAGAAACCGCCACCTATCTGCAGGTGCGCCTCGACGCGCGTTACCGCCACCTGCTGCTGGACGAATTCCAGGACACCAACCCGCTGCAGTGGCGCATCCTGCAGGGATGGCTGGCTGGCTATGCGGGCCTGGGCGAGCGCCCGACGGTGTTCCTGGTCGGCGATCCCAAGCAGTCGATCTACCGCTTCCGTCGCGCCGACGCGCGCCTGTTCGGTGCCGCAAGCGCGATGCTTCAGGCGGAGTTCGGGGCCACGGTGCTACGCACCAACCGCACCCGCCGCAACCGCACCGAAGTGCTGGCGTGGGTCAACGCCGTGTTCGATGCCGCCCGAGGCGAGGGCCGCTATCCGCTCTACGAGACCCAGACCACCGCGTTGCCGGAAGGCGGCGGCCCGGTCTGGCTGCTGCCGCTGGTGGAGCCTGAGGACGGCGGATCGGCCGCTGCGGCGGCCGAGGAAGATGGCACGCCTTCGGATGTGCAAACCGAAGCCGGCCATCGCGACACGCTGCTGCAGCCGCGGCAGCACGAGGGCGACTCGTTGCGCCTGGAAGAGGGGCGGCGCGTCGCGGCATGGTTGCGGCATATCCACGATACGGTCCCGGTTCATGAGGGCAGCGAGCGAAGGCCGGCGCGCTGGAGCGATATGCACCTGCTGGTGCGGCGCAAGACCCATCTGGCCGACTACGAGCGCGCCCTGCGCGAGGCCGGCATCCCGTGCCTGAGCCCGCGCCGTGGCGGCCTGCTGGCCACGCTGGAGGCGCTGGACCTGTCTGCGTTGCTGGCGTTCCTGATGACGCCGGAATCCGACCTGGACTTGGCACACGTGCTCAAGAGCCCGCTGGTCGGAGCCACCGACGATGACCTGATAGCGCTGTCGCAACAGGAAGGCGAGGGCGGCTGGTGGGCGCGCATCGAGTCAGGCGGCGTGCCGGAAGCCTGTTCCGATGCCGTCCGCGAAGGCGTGGCGCGGCTGCGGCGCTGGTTGCGGCTGGCGCCGCACCAGCCGGTGCATGACCTGATCGACCAGATTTTCCACGGCGGCGAAGTGCGGCGGCGTTACGCCGAAGCGGCGCCGCCGGATATCCGCGAGCAGGTGCTGGCCAACCTCGATGCGTTCCTGAAGCTGTCGCTCGACCTGGATGGCGGCCGCTATCCCAGCCTGCCGAAGTTCATCGACGAGCTGCAGGAAATCCGGCGTGGCGACGAGCAGGAAAGCCCTGACGAGGGCGGCATGGCGGACGACGCCGAACCCGCCGACGAGGACCCCACGCAGGCGGGCCTGGATGCCGTGCATATCCTGACCGTCCACGCAGCCAAGGGGCTGGAGGCGCCGTTCGTCGTGCTGCTCGATGCGAATCACAGCGACCCGGCGCCCGATCGTGGCGGGATCCTGATCGACTGGTCGCCGGAGTCGCGCGTGCCGCGGCATTTCTCCGCCTACGGCAAGCGCAGCGAGCGCGGGCTGGCCCGCGCGCCGCTGTTCGAGGCCGAAGCCGCGCTGGGCGAGCGCGAGAACTGGAATCTGCTGTACGTCGCGATGACGCGTGCGCAGCAGGGTTTGCTGGTCAGCGGCGTCAGGGGACGGGCGAGCCGCAACGCTGAATCCGAAGCGGGCAGCGAGATCGCGGGCAGCTGGTATGTGCGACTGCAGGCCGCCGGCGTGGCAGACGCCGTGGCGGAGCGTCCGCCCACCGTGGCGGACAACCTGCCCGCAGCTTCGCGCCTGAGTGAGCCCGTGCGTTTCACGGATTTCCGGCTGCGTTATCACGATGCGGCGGACGTAGTGGCCTTTGATGATGATGATGCCGACGGCATGGGGGAGCTACTGCTCGAAGCGTCGGCCGATGAATCCGAAGGCATCGTCTTCAATGCCGCCGCGGCCCGCCATGGCGAACTGATCCACGCACTGCTGGAGCGGATCACGCGCTATCCCGATGCGTTCGATGCCGTGCCGGACGTGCCGACCGTGCTGCGCTGGTTCCCGCTGGCGGGGGCCGGCTCCCCAGGCGCGCGGCAGGCATGGCAGGGGCAGGTGGAAGAGGCCGTCGGCGCGGTGCAGGCAATGCTCGCGGCACCGGCGCTGTCGCGGCTGCTGCAGCCGTTTGATGCGATGTCCGCGCGCAATGAGGTCGAACTCTATGATGCAAGGGGCAGGCTGCTGCGTATCGACCGCCTGGTCGAATTCGAAGACAGGGTCGTCATCATCGATTACAAGCTGCGTCTGTTGCCCCAGGAACATGCCGCCTATCGTGCCCAGCTCATGCGCTACGTGGCCGCAGTGGCGCCGATGTTCGCCGGCAAGCCGGTGGAGGCTGGCGTGGCCACGTCGAATGGCGAGTGGATTCCGGTCGAAGCGCTGTCCGCGCCGGCTGCGGAGCCGGTGCAAGGCTCCTTGTTCTGAATGCCTGACGGGCCGCGTCCTGCTGTCTCGCCCGAATCGGCGCAGAATGCGGGAGGCGGCGCCCGGAATCCCGCTGTACTAAAGTGACGGAATGCCCGGTGTGGCCGGCTGCAACAAGTTGCCGGAAAAGCCTGGGGATGCGTAGGGGATTCTTGCGGGACGGCCCGTGTTCCGATCGGATGACGGGAAGCGGGCGGCAAAGCGAGAGGCAAAGCGGGAAGGAATGAGGTGGACGAGCCTGGCCCTCGGCACTGGTGGAAAACGGCTATGGCTGCTTCGTTCCCGACCTGACCAGGTTGACCGCGCCACCATGCGAGGAGGCCCGTCCGACCGCTATTGTAACCCAGAGTGGCGCACTGCGTTGAAATTGCATCAAGCTTGATTTGGGACAGGCGATATTCGCTGTCATGGCACGAGCATACCGGCTGCCCAATCCGGACACGAATGGTGAGCCAAGACATGAACGCAAACGACCAGATCCTCCGCGGCGCGCTGGCGCCGCAGGAAATCTCGACCGAAGTCCTGCTGGAGAAATATGCCAAGGGCGAAGAGCAGAGCGTCACGGACGTGCGTGAGCGCGTGGCGCGCGCGCTGGCGCAGGTGGAGGCCGAAGACCAGCGCGAAGCCTGGGCGGCGCGTTTCCTGTGGGCGCAGGAGAACGGCTTCGTGCCGGCCGGGCGGATCAATTCCGCCGCGGGTACCGGTATCCAGGCCACGCTGATCAATTGCTTCGTGCAGCCCGTCGGGGACTCAGTGTCGGAGCCGCGCGAGGGCCGGCCCAGCATCTACACGGCGGTTGCGCAGGCTGCCGAAACCATGCGGCGCGGCGGCGGCGTCGGCTATGACTTCTCGGCCATCCGCCCGGCCGGCGCGCTGGTGCGCGCCACGCATTCGCGCGCATCGGGGCCGGTGTCCTTCATGAAGGTGTTCGACGCATCGTGCGCGACGGTCGAGTCGGCCGGCGCGCGGCGCGGCGCGCAGATGGGCGTGCTGCGCTGCGACCATCCGGATATCGAGAGCTTCATCCACGCCAAGGACAAGGGCGAACTGAGCAACTTCAATATCTCGATCGGGGTCACCGACGCGTTCATGCGCGCGGTGGAGGGCGACGACGAGGTGGAACTGATCCACGAGGCCGAGCCCGGCGCCGACCTGATCGCCAGTGGCGCGTACCGTCGCGACGACGGCCAATGGGTCTACCGCCGCATGCCCGCGCGCCTGCTGTGGGACCAGGTCATGCACGCGACCTACGATCACGCGGAGCCCGGCATCCTGTTCCTGTCGCGCATCAACGCCGACAACAACCTCTATTATTGCGAGACCATCGAGGCGACCAATCCCTGTGCCGAGCAGCCGCTGCCGTCGTATGGCTGCTGCTGCCTGGGGTCGATCAACCTGACCGGCTTCGTGCGCAAGCCGTTCATGGCGGACAGCGAATTCGACTTCGATGCGTTCGCGGAGGTCGTCCGCGTGGCCACGCGCATGCTGGACAACGTGCTCGACGCGACGTTCTGGCCCTTGCCCGAACAGAGGGCCGAGGCGCAGGCCAAGCGCCGCGTGGGCCTGGGGTTCCTCGGCCTTGGCAGCGCGCTGGTGATGCTCGGCCTGCGCTATGACAGCGAGCCGGCACGCGAAATTGCCGCCCGCATCTCCGAGCGCATGCGCGACGAGGCCTACCTGGCATCGACCGGACTGGCCGCCGAGAAGGGCGCGTTTCCGCTGTTCGATACCGAGGCCTACCTGCAGAGCGGCTTCGCCAGCCGGCTGCCCGAGCCCGTGCGCGAGGCTATCGGGCGCAACGGGCTGCGCAACTCGCACCTGCTGTCGATCGCGCCGACGGGGACGATCACGCTGGCGTTTGCCGACAACGCGTCGAACGGCATCGAGCCGGCGTTCTCGTGGACGTACAACCGCCGCAAGCGCATGCCGGACAACAGCTACCGCGCCTACGAGGTGGCCGACCACGCATGGCGGCTCTACCGTCACACGGGTGCCGACATGGAGCAGTTGCCGGACGCGTTCGTGACGGCGCTGCAGATGTCGGCGCTGGACCATATGCGGATGCTGCAGGCCGTGCAGCCCTATATCGACACGAGCATCAGCAAGACCGTCAACGTGCCGGAGGACTATCCGTACGAGGCGTTCCGCAACCTGTATTTCGAGGCCTGGAAGGCGGGGCTGAAGGGTCTGGCGACGTACCGGCCGAACAGCGTGCTCGGTGCCGTTCTGTCCGTCAGCGCGCCGGCGGCGGCACCCGTCGCGGCGCCGGCGGCGGACGATCCGCTGGTTCGCCCGTTCGGCAGCCGCCCGGTCGGCGACCTGGAAGGTGTGACCTCCAAGCTCGACTACATGACCTACGAGGGCCACAAGACCGTCTACCTGACCGTGAATTTCCTGCGGGTCAGCGGCATGCTCGATGGCAAGCCGGTCGAGATCGAGCGGCCGATCGAGTTCTTCATGCCGGCCGGGCAGCGCAGCGAGGGGCAGCAGTGGATCACATCGACCATGCGCCTGCTGTCCATGGTGGCGCGCTCGGGCGGGTCGGTGGCCAAGTCGCTCGCCGACATGCGCAATGTCGTGTGGGACAAAGGCACGGTGCGCTACGGCACGCTGGCCCGGCAGGACGGCACGGAGGTGCCGCGCTTCCATGATTCGGAGGTGGCGGCGATCGGGTATGCGCTACAGCGCATCCTGATCAAGCGCGGCTTCCTGGACGCCGAAGGCGGCCAGGTGCCGGTGGCCGGGCTGGCGGCGCGCCTGGCCAGGCGCGAGGGCGCCGCCGTCGCGGCGGAGAACGGCGAGGGCGCCACTGCCGCTGCCCCGGTCAATCCGGCCCTCGGCACGGGAAAACCTTGCCCGGAGTGCGGCGCGCACGCCCTGCACAAAGTGGACGGCTGTGCCAAGTGCGCCAACTGCGGATACGTGGGGGAATGCGGCTGACCGGGCCCGGCGCGAGCCCAGGCGGCGCCACGCCTGGCGGGCGGGCGGGTTGCCGCGGCGGCCGCCGTCGGCGCGCCGCCTTTTGCTACAATCGCCGCCATGAGTTATCAAGTTCTAGCGCGCAAATGGCGCCCCAGGGATTTCACCACGCTGGTCGGCCAGGAGCACGTGGTCCGCGCGCTCACGCACGCGCTGGAACAGCAACGGCTGCACCACGCCTACCTGTTCACCGGCACGCGCGGGGTCGGCAAGACCACGCTGTCCCGGATCCTGGCCAAGGCCCTGAACTGTACCGGCCCTGACGGCAACGGCGGCATCACCGCGCAGCCGTGCGGCCAGTGCAAGGCCTGCACGGAAATCGACAGCGGCCGCTTCGTCGACTATATCGAGATGGACGCGGCCTCCAACCGCGGCGTCGACGAAATGGCGCAGCTGCTGGACAAGGCGGTGTACGCGCCGACGGCGGGGCGCTTCAAGGTCTACATGATCGACGAAGTGCACATGCTGACCAACCACGCCTTCAACGCCATGCTGAAGACGCTGGAGGAGCCGCCCGGCCACGTCAAGTTCATCCTGGCCACCACCGACCCGCAGAAGATCCCGGTCACGGTGCTGTCGCGCTGCCTGCAGTTCAACCTCAAGCAGATGCCGCCGGCGCAGATCGTGTCCCACCTGGACAACGTCCTGGCGCAGGAAGGCATCGGCCACGACGGCAACGCGCTGCGGCTGCTGGCCCAGGCGGCCCACGGCTCGATGCGCGACGCGCTGTCGCTGACCGACCAGGCCATTGCCTATAGCGCCGGCCAGGTCTCCGAGGAAGCCGTGCGCGGCATGCTGGGGGCAATCGACCAGGGTTACCTGGTGCAGCTGCTCGATGCGCTGGCTGCCGAGGACGGCGCCGCGCTGATCGGTATCGCCGATGCCATGGCCGACCGCAGCCTGTCGTTCGCGGGGGCCCTGCAGGATCTCGGTTCCCTGCTGCACAAGATCGCACTGGCGCAGGCCGTGCCGGCATCGGTGCAGGAAGAGTGGCCGGAAGCCGGCGACGTGCGCCGGCTGGCTGGCGTGTTCGATGCCCAGGAAGTCCAGCTGTTCTACCAGATTGCCAATCTCGGCCGCAACGAACTGGCGCTGGCCCCCGACGAGTACGCGGGCTTCACCATGACGCTGCTGCGCATGCTGGCCTTCCGCCCGTCGTCCAGTCCGGAGCCCCTGCCCGCCACGGCAGCGGGGCAGGGCGGTGGTGCCACGCCACGCGCGCGGTCTGCGGCTGCCGCGCAGGTTGCGGCGCCAGTTGCCGCCGCCGAACCGGTAGCCCGCCCTGTGGCGGTCGCCGCGCCGCCGGCAGCCGCGCCCGTGGCGCAGGCTCCGGTCGCTGCAGCGCCGGCCATGCCGGATGCCCGTAGCGACGCGCCGATGTCGCCGGCCCGGGCGGCCCTGGCGGCGGCACGTCAGGCGTCCGCTGCTCGCGGCGGTGGCGGCCGTACGCCGGTCGCAGCGCCCATGCCGTCGCCGACAGGTGGCGCCGCGCGCCAGCCGGCTCAGCCGCTGCGCGCGCCCGCGCCCACTACGGTGTCACGTCCCGCTCCCGCTCCCGCTCCCGCGCCCGCTGCGAGGCCTGCACCGGCTCGCAAGCCCGAGCCGGAAACGGAAAGCGTGCCACCGTGGGAAGCCGCCGGTGGCAGCGACATCCCGCCGTGGGAAGACCTGCCGCCCGACCTGCCAGCCTTTGGACCTTATGACAGCGAGCCCGCGAGCCTGCCGCCGAAGGCGACGACTCCCGCGCGCCAGTCAAAACCCGAGGCCCCCGCGCCGGAGGCCCCGCGCGCGCGGCCCGTCGCTGCAGCGGTCGCGCCACGGCCGCCCGTCGCGGCGGAAGACGGCACGCCGCCCGTGTTCACCGGCGCGTGGCCTGCACTGGCTGCCAGCCTGTCGATCAAGGGCCTGGCGCAACAGCTGGCGTACCAGAGCGAACTGACCCAGGTGGTGGGACGCACCTTCCACCTGCGCATCCCGGTCGCGGCCATCGGCGAGAATGGCGTCGCGGAACGCCTGCAGCAGGTGCTGTCGGACCATTTCGGCGTCGAAGTGCGTGTCCAGTGCGAAATCGGCGCGGTTTCGGAAACGGCCGCCGCGGCCGATGCCCAGGCCCGCGCCGAGCGCCAGGCCGAGGCCGAGGCCAATATCGAGGCCGATCCATTTGTGCAAGGCCTGCTGCGCGATTTTGGCGGGCAGATCGTGCCCGGTTCGATCCAGCCGCGCGTAGCCTGATTTTCCGGGCCGCGCGGGGCGCGGCCTTCCATCCGTTTACCATCGAATCCAGGAGCATTCCATCATGATGAAAGGTCAACTGGCGGGGCTGATGAAGCAAGCCCAGCAAATGCAGGAAAACATGAAGAAGATGCAGGAGCAACTGGCCCTGATCGAAGTCGAGGGCCAGTCCGGCGCCGGCCTCGTCAAGGTGGTCATGACCTGCAAGAACGACGTCAAGCGCGTCACCATCGATCCGAGCCTGCTGGCCGACGACAAGGACCTGCTGGAAGACCTGGTGGCCGCCGCGTTCAACGACGCCGTGCGCAAGGCCGAGGCGACCACGCAGGAAAAGATGGGCTCGATGACTTCGGGCCTGCCGCTGCCGCCGGGCTTCAAGCTGCCGTTCTGATCGATACTGCCGGCACGATGATGCGCGCAATGTCCATGTCGACGACGGGAGAGCGGCCGTGAAGGCATCGCCGCCGACCTCGCTGCAGGCGCTGATCGAGGCGCTGCGGGTGCTGCCCGGCGTGGGGCCGAAGTCCGCCCAGCGCATGGCCTACCACCTGCTGCAGCACGACCGCGAAGGCGCGCGCAAGCTGGGCGACGCCCTGCGCGGCGCGGCTGACCATATCCGCCATTGCGCGCGCTGCAATACCTTCACCGAGCAGGAAATCTGCGAGACCTGCCTGGACGACCGGCGCGACGCCTCGGTCCTGTGCGTGGTGGAGACGCCCGCCGACCAGGTCATGATCGAGCAGACCCTGACCTATCGCGGCAAGTATTTCGTGCTGATGGGGCGGCTCTCGCCGCTCGACGGCATCGGTCCCAAGGAAATCCATCTCGATCGCCTGCTGGCACGTGCCACCGATCCGGAAATGGGCGGTCCGGTGGGCGAAGTCATCGTCGCCACCAACTTCACCAGCGAAGGCGAAGCGACCGCGCACTACATCGGCGAAATGCTCAAGGCGCGCGGACTCAAGGTATCGCGCCTGGCGCGCGGCGTGCCGGTGGGCGGTGAACTCGAGTACGTCGATGCCGGCACCATTGCCCGTGCGGTGATGGACCGGCGCAATCTCTGAGCCCCGGACTTCCGTCCGCCAACCCACTCCGGCAACGCCTGCAATGAACCTGGCCCGCTTCGATCTTGTCACGCTCGGCTTGTTCGTGGCCGTGGTCCGGCAGGGCAGCATTTCGGCGGGCGCCAGGCAGTCTCACCTGGCGGTGGCGGCCGCCAGCAAGCGGATCTCGGACCTGGAAGCGGCCGTTGGCGCGCCGCTGTTCTTCCGTCACGCCGCCGGTGTGCAGCTCACCGAGGCCGGGCAGGCCTGCTTCCACCACGCGCTGACCATCCTGCAGGACGTCGAACGCATGGCCGGCGTGATGTCGGATTATGCGAGCGGCGTGCGCGGACAGGTGCGCGTCTGCTCCAACACCTCGGCCATCACGCAGTTCCTGCCGGATGACCTCGCGACGTTCATGCGGCTGCACCCGACCATCCGCATCGAACTGGAAGAGCAGAACAGCAGCGATATCGTCGCGGCGCTGGTCGAGAACCGCGCCGACGTCGGCATCTTTGCCGACCGCACGCCGAGCGCGGGCCTGGTGACCGTGGAGTACCGCCAGGACGAGCTGGTCATGGTCACGCCGCCGGGCCACCCGCTTTCGGAGCGCGGGCCGGTGCGCTACGCCGATACGCTCGAATACGACTTCGTCAGCCTGCCGCAGGTGACCTCGCTGGCTGCGCGCCTGCTCGAGGAAAGCAGCCGGCTGGACCGTCCGTTCCGGCTGCGCATCCAGGTGCGCAGCTTCGACGCCATGTGCCGCATGGTGATGGCCGGGCTGGGCGTAGGCGTGCTGCCGCGCATCGCCGCCGAGCCGCATGTGAAGTCGATGGGCCTGTCGCTCGTGACGCTGCAGGATGCCTGGGCCAAGCGCTCGCTGCTGATCGGCATGCGCGATCCGGCCGGCCTGACCGTCTCGGCCCGGTTGCTGATTACGCACCTTTGCGGCGATCGCGCGCCGTTCTAGCCACCTCACGCAAGGCCGCGGCCTTTCGCATTCCGAGAAAGCCCGCTTCACCGATTGCCGATTCCGGCCAGCAGGCCGCTGAGGCACACTCCGTCAAAACGCAATTGCGGCCCTCGTAAGGACAGGCCGCAACGGAACGGAGACAAGCATGGCGCAACAGATTCTCGAGGGCATCCGCGTCCTCGAACTTGGGCAACTGATTGCCGGCCCTTTCGCTGCCAAGACCCTGGCCGACTTCGGCGCCCACGTGGTGAAGGTCGAACCGCCCGGGCAGGGCGACCCGCTGCGCAAATGGCGCATGCTGCATGAAGGCACCTCGGTGTGGTGGGAAGCGCAATCGCGCAACAAGGAGTCGATCTGCATCGACCTGCGCCAGCCGGAAGGGCAGGCGCTGGTGCGCAAGCTGGCCGCCGAGGCCGACGTCCTGATCGAGAATTTCCGCCCCGGCACCATGGAGAAGTGGGGCCTTGGCTGGGACGTGCTGCACGCCGACAATCCGCGCCTGATCATGCTGCGCGTGTCGGGCTATGGCCAGACCGGCCCGAAGAAGGACGAACCCGGGTTTGCGGCCGTGGCCGAAGCCATGGCCGGCCTGCGGCACCTGACCGGCGAGCCGGGCCGTGCGCCGGTGCGCGCGGGCCTGTCGCTCGGCGATACGATCGCAGGGCTGCACGGCGCAATGGGCGTGCTGCTCGCCCTCTACCAGCGCGATGCGCGTGGCGGCGAGGGGCAGGTCATCGACGTGGCGCTGTATGAGTCGCTGTTCAACCTGAGCGAAAGCCTGCTGCCGGAGTACTCGGCATTCGGCGCAGTGCGCCAGCCTGCGGGCGGCGCGCTGCCCGGCATTGCGCCGTCGAACGCCTATCCGTGCCAGAGCGGGGAATATGTCCTGGTCGCGGCCAATGGCGACGCCATCTTCAAGCGACTGATGCACGCGATCGGCCGCGCCGACCTGGCGGAAGACCCGGCGCTCGCGCATAACGACGGCCGCGTGAAGCGCGTCGAGGAAATCGACGCCGCCATTACGGCCTGGACCCGCACGCAAGGCGTGGAACCGGTGCTGGCCGTGCTGCGCGAGGCCGAGGTGCCGTCGGGGCGCATCTACACCGTGAAGGACATTGCCGAAGACCCGCACTACCGCGCGCGCGGCGTGATCGAATCGGTCACGTCGGCCGGCGGCCTGACCGTGGAAGTGCCCGGCGTCGTGCCGAAGCTCTCGGGCAGTCCCGGCGGCATCCATGACCGCGCGCCGACGCTGGGCGAGCATACCGATGCCGTGCTGGCCCAGGCGGGGTTCGATGCCGCGGCCATCGCAGACCTTCGTGCCCGCAAGGTGATCGCATGAGCGCCGCAGCAAGCTCAGCCCTGCGCGGCCCCGCCCGCATCGAGATCAACGAGGTGTCGCCGCGCGACGGCCTGCAGATCGAGCCGGTGGTGGTGCCGACCGATGCCAAGGTGGCCTTTCTCGATGCGCTGTCCGCTTGCGGCTTCGCCCGGATCGAAGCAACGTCGTTCACATCCGCCAAAGCCATCCCCGCGCTGGCCGATGCCGAGGCGCTGATGCACCGCATGCACCGCCAGCCCGGCGTGCGCTACACCGCGCTGGTGCCGAACCTGCGCGGCCTGGAGCGCGCGCTGTCGTGCCAGCCGGACGAGGTCAACCTGGTGATGTCGGTCAGCGAAACCCACAACCGCGCCAACCTGCGCATGACACGCAAGCAGTCGCAGGCGCAGTTGCTGGCGATGATCGCCGAGGCGCGCGCCGGGGGCGTGCCGGTCAACGTGTCGTTGTCGACAGTGTTCGGCTGCCCGTTCGAGGGCGAGGTGGACAGCGATGCGGTAATGGCGCTTGCGGAGAACTTTGCGCAAGCCGGCGCGCAAGGCATCACGCTGTGCGACACCACCGGCATGGCTTATCCGAATCAGGTGGCGCAGCTGTGCGAGCAGTTTCAGCAGCGCCTGCCGGACGCGGGGCTGACCATCCATCTGCACAACACGCGCGGCATGGGGCTGGCCAATGCCGTGGCGGCATGGGAAACCGGCGTCACGCGCTTCGATGCCGCCGCCGGCGGACTGGGCGGCTGCCCTTATGCGCCGGGCGCCAGCGGCAACGTCGGCACCGAGGAACTCGTGCACATGTTTGCCTGCATGGGCGTGCAGACCGGTGTCGACCTCCCGGCGCTGCTCGACGTCGTGGCCGGCATTCCGGCGCTGGTGGACCGCGAAATCGGCAGCCAGCTGCTGCGCGCCGGCCCGCGCCTGCGCACGCATCAGCCGCCGGCCTGGCTGGCCGAACACTTCGCCGGCCAGGACTAGCTTCCTGCGGCAAGCGCGCCGCCGCAAGGCAGGCGTCACCATAAAAAAATCAGTCAATACCGATACCGGAGACATTTCATGAAGAAAGCCTTCTCTTTCCTGCCCGCGCGCCGCAAGCTGATGGCCGCAGCCGTGCTCGCCCTTGGGGGCGCCATCGCGGCGACGACCCCACGTGCCTTTGCCCAGGACGGCAGCTACCCGAGCCGCCCCATCACCCTGGTGGTTTCCGCCGCGGCCGGCGGCACCACGGACCTCGCGGCCCGCATGATTTCCGAGCCGCTGGCCAAGGCCCTGGGGCAGGCCGTTGTCGTGGACAACCGCCCGGGCGGCAACGGCAGCATCGCCGCGCAGGTCGTGGCACGGGCCAAGCCCGATGGCTACACGTTGCTGGTGCAGTACTCGGGCTTCCATGTCATCACGCCGCTGCTGGTGAAGAACCTGCCGTGGGACCCGGTCAAGGATTTCGCGCCGGTGGCCAACCTGCTGTCGGCGCCGCAGGTGCTGGTGGTGCGCCAGGCGCTGCCGGTCAAGTCGCTCAAGGAGCTGGTGGCCTATGCCAAGAGCCATCCGGACAAGCTGAACTACGCGTCGTCGGGCAACGGCTCGCTGCAGCATGTCTCGACCGAGTTGCTGAACCAGATGGCGGGGATCCACATCACCCACGTGCCGTACAAGGGCACCGGTCCGGCGATGACCGACCTGCTTGGCGGCAACGTGGACATGACCATGACCACGCCGCCGCCGCTGATGGGCCATATCGCCGCGGGCAAGCTGCGCCCGCTCGTGGTGACCAGCAAGACCCGGCTGCCCAGCCTGAAGGACGTGCCGTCGGCGCCGGAAGCGGGCTACCCCGACCTGGAGGTGTCGTCGTGGTTCGCCATGTACGCACCGGCGGGCACGCCCAAGCCCGTAATCGACAAGCTGGCCGGCGAGATCGAAAAGATCATGCGCACGGACGCGTTCCGCAAGAAGGCCGAGGAACTCGGCGCGCAAGCCGATTTCATGGGGCCGCAACAGCTGGCGCAGTACCAGAAGGCAGAGCTGGCGCGCTGGGCCAAGGTCATCAAGTCCGCCGATATCCACGCCGAATAGGCCCGGGCGGCAAGCCGATCGAAAGCAAAGGCGCGTAAGCTGGGGCCGGCTGCCATTTGGCCGGCTTTAGGTGTTCGCCCCGATGCGGGTCCGTGAAGGGTCCGCTAGCATCGCACTGAGCCGCCGCGCGGCACGCCGTTTGCAGACCCCAACGGGCAGGAGAATCAAATGGATAACAAGAAATTCTGGAAACAGTTGCTGATCGCGCTGGCGTTGTTCCTGGCAGGGTGGCTCACCTTCGGCCAGGCGCAGGCACAGGGCAAGCCGGAAAAGACCAAGGTCACGATTGCCGTCGGCGGCAAGAACCTGTTCTATTACCTGCCGCTGACCATCGCCGAGCGGCTTGGGTACTTCAAGGAAGAAGGGCTGGACGTCGATATCGTCGACTTCGCCGGCGGCGCCAAGGCGCTGCAGGCTGTGGTGGGCGGCAGCGCGGACGTGGTGTCCGGCGCGTACGAACACACCATCGGCCTGCAGGCCAAGGGCCAGCGCTACCAGGAGTTCGTGCTCCAGGGCCGCGCGCCGCAGATCGTGCTGGTGGTGTCGAACAAGACCATGCCGGGCTTCAAGTCGGTCGCCGACCTGAAGGGCAAGAAGATCGGCGTGACCGCGCCGGGCTCGTCGACCAACATGATGGCGAACTTCGTGCTGGCCAAGGCCGGTCTCAAGCCGTCGGACGTGTCGTTCATCGGCGTCGGCGCCAGCGCCGGCGCGGTGGCGGCGATGCGCTCGGGCCAGATCGATGCCATGGCCAACCTGGATCCGGTGATCTCGATGCTGACGCAAAAGAACGAAGTCCGCATCGCATCGGATACCCGCACGCTCAAGGACACGCAAGCGGTGTTCGGCGGCAATATGCCGTCGGGCTGCCTGTATGCGTCGTCGGCGTTCATCCAGCAGAACCCGAACACCACGCAGGCGCTGACCAATGCCATGGTCCGCGCGCTGAAGTGGCTGCAGAAGGCCGGTCCGTCCGACATCGTCAAGACCGTGCCGGAGAGCTACCTGCTGGGCGACCGCGCGCTGTACCTGGCAGCCTGGGACAAGGTCAAGGAAGCGATCTCGCCGGACGGCATGATGCCGGCTGACGGTCCGCGCACCGCGCAGAACATGCTGCAGCAGTTCGATGCCGAACTGAAGGGCAAGACCATCAAGCTGGAAGACACGTACACCAACGCGTTTGTGCAGAAGGCCAACGCCAAGTACAAGTAAACCCAGTTCACCCACACAGCCTCCGTTGCCGGCCCGCTGTGCGCAGCGGGCCTTTGCTTTGGGCGGCGGTGGCCATTCACTCACTCGATCCGAGCCGGCGCAAGCCGCGGCGGCAAGGTTGACGAGACGGTTTCCCATGAGCACTCCCGCACTTTCCCTCGACAAGGTCACCTGCACCTTTGTCTCGCGCGAAGACCGCAACCAGCGCTATACGGCGGTCAAGGACGTTACCCTGGCGATCCAGCCGGGCGAGTTCGTATCGGTGGTCGGCCCGACGGGCTGCGGCAAATCCACGCTGCTCAATGTCGGCGCCGGCCTGCTGGAGCCGTCCACCGGCAAGGTCACGGTGTTCGGCGAGGCGCTGCGCGGCATCAACCAGCGCGCCGGCTACATGTTCCAGGCCGAGGCGCTGATGCCGTGGCGCAGCGCGCTCGACAACGTGGTGGCGGGACTGGAGTTCCGCGGCGTGCCGCGTGCCGAGGCGGTGAAGCAGGGCGAGGAATGGCTGCGCCGCGTTGGCCTGGGCGGTTTCGGCGACCGCTATCCGCACCAGCTCTCCGGCGGCATGCGCAAGCGCGTCAGCCTGGCGCAAACGCTGGTGCTGGACCCCGACATCATCCTGATGGACGAGCCGTTCTCCGCGCTCGATATCCAGACGCGCCAGCTGATGGAGAACGAGGTGCTGGGCCTGTGGGCGGCCAGGCGCAAGGCGGTGCTGTTCATCACGCACGACCTCGACGAGGCGATTGCCATGAGCGACCGCGTGGTGGTGCTGTCCGCCGGACCGGGCACGCACCCGATCGGCGAGTTCGCGATCGACCTGCCGCGCCCGCGCGACGTGGCGGAGATCCGCAACCATCCGCGCTTTGTCGAGCTGCACGCCGCAATCTGGGACGTGCTGCGCGAAGAAGTTCTCAAGGGCTATGCGCAGCAGCGCAACGCGGCCTGAACCCGACGGCCAATCTGATACCGAAACCGAATTCCCATGGCATTCCGTCCTGACTCAAAGGGCATGCTGCGCGTCTGGCAGCTGCTGGTCCTGGTGGTGATCCTCGGCGTGTGGCACTTCGCCACGCGCTCGCAAGAGATCGCCTTCTTCTTTGGCGAGCCGCTGATGGTGGCGCAACGCATCTGGAACTGGTTTATCGTCGAGCGCGATATCTACCTGCACCTCGGCGTGACGCTGATCGAAACGGTGCTGGCATTCGGCATCGGCACCGTGGCCGGCCTGGGCGTGGGCCTGTGGCTGGCGCTGAGCCCGATGACCGCCGCCATCCTCGATCCCTACGTGAAGGCGATGAACTCGATGCCGCGCGTGATCCTGGCGCCGATCTTCGCGGTGTGGTTCGGGCTGGGGATCTGGTCCAAGGTGGCGCTGGCCGTGACGCTGGTATTCTTCATCGTGTTCTTCAACGTCTACCAGGGCGTGAAGGAAGTGAGCCCGGTGGTGCTGGCCAATGCGCGCATGCTGGGTGCCAACCAGCAGCAGTTGCTGCGCCACGTGTACCTGCCGAGCGCGACGAGCTGGGTGTTTTCGTCGTTGCACACCTCGGTGGGCCTGGCCTTCGTCGGCGCGGTGGTGGGCGAATATCTCGGCTCCGCGCGCGGCGTGGGCTACCTGATCCTGCAGGCCGAGGGCACCTTCGACATCAACACCGTGTTCGCGGGCATCGTGGTCCTGACGGCCTTCGCGCTTGTGCTGGACTGGATGGTCGGCATCGGCGAAAAGCGGCTGATGAAGTGGCAGCCGAAGACCGGCGAGACCGAAAAACTCTGAACGGACGCTAGGGCAGCGACTGTCCGCCCGGCGCGGGGAAGCGCACCGTGACGGTCAGGCCTCCGCCGGGAGTTTCATCCAGCGTGGTAGCGGCCTGGTGCAGCCTGGCGATCTCCCTGACGACCGGCAGGCCAAGCCCGGAGCCTTCGACGCCCTGGCCGCTCTCGCCGCGGTAAAAGCGCCGGAACACGTCTTCGCGCTCGGCCGGCGCAATGCCGGGGCCATTGTCGATCACCTGCAGCACGGCGGCCCCGTCCGCTTCTTGCGCGACCCTGACCGTGACAGCGGCGCCAGCGCCCGCATAGCGGATGGCATTGTCGATGAGATTGGCGGTCAGCTCCTGCAGCAGTTCCGTTTGCCCGAGCACGGTCGCCGGCTTATCTCCCTCGAAACCCAGATCGACGCCCTGGCGGCGCGCGACCAGCGCCCATTCCAGCGCCACCGCGCGCGCCGCGGCGTCGAGCGGAAGATCGCGTAGCGTGGGCGCGTAGCCGCTTTCTGAGTCGAGCCGCGACAGCGACAGCAGTTGCTGCACACCCTTTGCGGCATGGCGCACGGTGCCGTGCAGCACACGCATGTGTTCGCGCACGCGCTGGCCATCGGGCTCGCGCAGCGCCAGTTCGGATTCGGCCTGGATCACGGCCAGCGGCGTCTTGAGCTGGTGCGCGGCATCGGCGAAGAAGCGCTTGCGCGCCTGCAGCATGCGGTGCAGGCGGTCGACGTACTGGTTGAGCGCGCGCACCAGCGGCTTCATCTCCGACGGCAGGTCGCGGTGCTCGATCGGATCGAGCTGGCTGGCGCTGCGCGCCGCCACGGTATCGGACAGGCGGTGCAGGGGCCGCAGGCCGCGGCGCACGCCGAGCCAGACGATGCCCAGCGCCAGCGCCACCAGCACGAGTTCCTGCAGCAGTGAACCGACCAGGATCTCGCGCGCCAGTGCCTGGCGCGGCTCGATGGTTTCGCCGATGACGATCCATACCAGCTGGCTGCGCGCGGAGCCCACGTCGTGGACCGGCAGTGCCTGCGCCGCCATGCGCAGCGGCTGCTCGCGGAAGACGGTGTCGTAGAACACGGTCCGGTACAGCGGCGGGCGCGCGCCGGGCGGCCCCGGCAGGTCGTTGTAGCCGGTGACCGTGTCGCCATGGTCGTCGCGTACCTGGTAGAAGACATGCGGGCCGGCCTTGTCGTCGAACAGCTCCAGGGCGAGGTTCGGCACGTCGATGTCCAGCCGGCCATCGCGCAGCGCAATGCCCTCGCGCATCGCGCGCAGCGAGGCTTCTAGCGTGCGGTCGAAGGCCGTGTGCGCCGCCGACATGGCGCGCTCGTACGTGAGCCAGGCATCGAGTGCCAGCAATCCCAGCAGCGGCAGCAGCAGCCACAGCGACAGTTGCAGGCGCAGGCTCGGCGTCCTGCCGAGGCGGCTCATGGCGCGGGATCTGCGCGCGCTTCGAGCAGGTAGCCGAGGCCCCGCAGGGTGACGATGCCCACGCCGCTGCCGTCCAGCTTCTTGCGCAGGCGGTGGATATAGATCTCGATCGCATCGGGGTTGACCGACTCGTCGATGCCGAAGATCTTCTCGGACAGGGCCGCTTTGTTCACGGCCTTGCCATCGCGCAGCATCAGCACCTCCAGCACCGAGCGCTCGCGCTTCGTGAGCTGCAGCAGTTCGCCGTCGATCGTGAAAGCGTGGCTGATCGTGTCGTAATGCAGCGGGCCGCAATCGAGCTGCGTGGATTCGTGCCCGTGGCTGCGGCGGATCAGCGCCCGTGCTCGTGCCTCCAGTTCCGAGAGATCGAAGGGCTTGGCCAGGTAGTCGTCCGCGCCCAGGTCCAGGCCGCGCACGCGGTCTTCGACCGAGCCATGGGCGGTGAGGATCAGCACGGGCATCCGGTTGCGGCGCTGGCGCAGCCGGCGCAGCACCTCAAGACCGTCGAGACGCGGCAGGCCAAGATCCAGGATCAGCAGCGCATAGTCCTGCGTGGCCAGCAGGTGGTCGGCGCTGCGGCCGTCGTGCATGCAGTCGACCGCGAAGCCGGCCTGGGTCATGGCCTGCGTCAGGGAGTTGGCCAGCATCACGTTGTCTTCGGCAAGCAGGATACGCATCAGGTAATTCAAGGCAGCAGGGCAGGCGGCGCGGCGGCATGGGCCGGGCGGCGCTCGCTGCACAAGCGGGATGTGCCCGTCCGTGACCCGTCACGGCGCACAGCCCTGGGCAATTCAAATGAATGGAATGGCCCAGACTGATACAGCGAAGTGCGCAATCTTTAAAGCTAGGGAAACTCCCAACCCCGAGTTGGCCCAACACGCGCCAAAGCGCGTTCGCCCGAAAGCGAACTGAAAGTGCCGCTCCCCTACGATGCCGCCATTCCAGCGTTCCACCGCTTGCCGGATGGAACGCCATAACGACCAGGGGACAGTTGCGAGGGACGTGCCGGCAGACGGCTGCCGGCACCGGGGCCGACGCGGGGCGGCCACGACTCCAACGCAATGCGCTGCCGGCTTGCCCGGCGGACAAGATCCTCCGGCGCAAGCGACTGGCATTACCACAACAAGCAAAGCAAGGAGGGAAAGCATGAAACGTACGGCACTGGCCCTGGCCTGCATCGGTCTGACGGGTACCGGTTCGGCCTTCGCGCAGTCGAGCGTGACGATGTATGGCCTGGTGGATGCAGGCGTCGAGTATGTCAACCATGCCGGGCCCAATGGCTCGTTGGTCAAGCTGACGTCGGGCGGCCGCAATACCTCGCGCTGGGGCCTGCGCGGTACCGAGGACCTGGGTGGTGGCCTGAAGGCGCTCTTCAACCTGGAAAGCGGCATTGCCATCGACACCGGCAACCTCGATACCAGCGGCACGCTGTTCGATCGCCGTGCGACGGTGGGCCTGAGCAGCAGCTATGGCCAGGTGGTGATGGGACGCACGTTCACCACGACCTACGATTTCATGCTGCCTTTCGATCCGATGGGCTACGCGCCGAACTATTCGTGGGCGACGTCTTCGACCGCCACCGGCGGCCGCAAGGACGGGCTGTTCTCGCGCGCGTCGAATGCCATCCGCTATGACGGCGCCTTCGGTGGCTTCAAGCTGGGCGCGACCGCGGCCATGGGTGAAGTGGCCGGTGATTTCAAGACTTCGTCGAAGTATGCCCTCGGCGTTGGCTACAACGCGGGCAAGTTCGCCGCCGCGGCGACCTGGGACCGCCAGAACGGCGCCGGCAGCAGCACCACGCCAGCCGATGCCACCGACTACATCCAGGGCATCCACGCTGGTGCCAGCTATGACTTCGGCAGCCTGTCGCTGTTCGCCGGCTACCGCAACTACAAGCGCACGCTGACCACGGGCGCGGCTTCGGAGCGCAGCGACATGTACTGGGGCGGCGCCAGCTACGACTTCACGCCGGCGTTCACGCTGTATGGCGCGGTCTACAAGCAGAACATCAAGGGCGGCAACGACGCCGACCCGATCCTGTTCTCGCTGCGCGCGCAATACTCGTTCTCGAAGCGCACGCTGGCCTATCTGTCGGCCGGCTACGCCAAGGCCCGCAATGGCCAGAACGTCAGCCTGTCGCGCGATTTCATCGGCTATGCCAACAGCCAGACCGGCGTGATGGCCGGTCTGCAGCACCGCTTCTGACGAGGTTCATGTCGATGCAGCAATCCACCGATTGCTGATTTGGGAACTGTCTTCCGCTGCCAGTAGGGGTGTGCATTCAGGCGGAAGACGGCTTGGGGCGAATTGCCCCATCGGAGGGCGCAGGGCGTTGCCGCACGCACTGCGCCCTTATTTTTATGACCGTTTCCGCTTCAGGGAACGATCACGACCTTGCCGGTCACCTTGCGCGCTTCCATGTCCTTGAGCGCTTGCGGAGCCTGCTCCAGCGAGTAGCGCGCGGAAATGTGCGGACGCAGCTTGCCTTCCCTTATCCAGCCCAGCATCTGCGCCATATTGGCCGCGTTGGCTCGCGGTTCGCGCCGCACGAAATCGCCCCAGAACACGCCCACCAGCGATGCGCCCTTCAGCAGCGCCAGGTTCAGCGGAATCTTCGGGATCTCGCCATTGGCGAAGCCCACCACCAGATAGCGGCCGCGCCATCCGATCGAGCGGAAGGCCGGCTCGGCATAGACGCCGCCGACGGGGTCGTAGATGACGTCCGGGCCGTTGCCGTCGGTCAGCGCCTTGACGCGTTCGCGCAGGTCTTCGGTGCTGTAGTTGATCAGCGCGTCGGCGCCGTGCTCCTTGCAGACCGCGAGTTTTTCATCGGTCGATGCCGCCGCGATGACCCGCGCGCCGATTGCCTTGCCGATTTCGATCGCGGCGAGCCCGACGCCACCAGCGGCGCCCAGCACCAGCATGGTCTGGCCAGCCTTGAGTTCGCCGCGGTCCACCACCGCGTGGTGGGAGGTGCCGTAGGTGAGGGTGAACGCTGCCGCGGTTTCAAAATCGATGCCCGGCGGCATCGGCATGACCTTGTTGGCGGGCGCTTTCACGTGCGAAGCGAAGGCGCCATTACCGAGATAGGCAATCACGTGGTCGCCCGGCTTGACGTGGCTCACTCCCGCGCCGACCGCGGTGACGATGCCTGCCAGTTCCGAACCCGGCGTGAACGGCAGTTCGGGCTTGGCCTGGTATTTGTTCTGGATGATGAGCACGTCCGGAAAGTTCACGCCGGCGGCCTTCACCTCGATCAGCACTTCGCCCTGGTCCGGGACCGGATCCGGCAGGGTTTCGACGGTCAGGGAATCGGGCGGCCCCCAGGCTTTGCACAGAACGGCTTTCATCTTGTCTCCGGTGATAGGTATGGTTGATTAATGCTGGCGCCTGTCCGCTTGCCGCAGCCAGACGGCAAAGCCAAGTGTAGCGCAAATAGCACGATCGTTTTTTTTCTCGATTTCACCGGTTTGCGTCCCGCATGGCGGCGCGGGACGGCAGCTTTCGCGGCGCCTGCGGGGGCCGCTTGTGCAGGCGCCGTCAGGTACAATCGCGGGATGCACATCCTTCTAGCCAACGACGACGGTTATCTCGCGCCGGGACTCGCCGTCTTGCACGCCGCGCTCGCTCCGCTGGCGCGTATCACGGTGATTGCACCCGAGCAAAACCACAGCGGGGCTTCGAACTCGCTGACGCTGCAGCGGCCGCTGTCGATCTACGAGGCGCGTGAAGGCGTGCAGAAGGGATTCCGCTTCGTCAACGGCACGCCGACCGACTGCGTGCATATCGCGCTGACCGGCCTGCTCGACGAAAAACCCGACCTGGTGGTGTCCGGCATCAACCAGGGGCAGAACATGGGCGAGGACGTGCTGTATTCCGGCACGGTCGCGGCCGCCATCGAGGGCTACCTGCTCGGCATTCCCTCGATCGCGTTCTCGCAGGTGCACAAGGGCTGGGAGCATCTCGACGCTGCTGCGCGTGTGGCGCGTGCCGTGGTCGAGCGCGCGATTGCGACGCCGCCCACCGAGCCGTTCCTGCTGAACGTCAATATCCCGAACCTGCCTTTCGAACATATCAAGGGCTACCGCGCGACGCGGCTTGGCAAGCGGCATCCGTCGCAGCCGGTGATCACGCAGGTCAACCCCCGCGGCGATACCAACTACTGGATCGGCCCGGCGGGCGACGCGCGCGATGCGAGCGAGGGCACCGATTTCCACGCGACGGGCGAGGGCTATGTGTCGCTCACGCCGTTGCAGCTCGACCTGACGCATCGCGGCCAGCTCGACGCGCTTGCCAAGTGGCTGAACTAGCCATTCCCGCCGTAGCGTCTCACCCCCGATGAGCCCAACGCCCCCTCGCAGCAAGTTTCCCCTGCCGCTGGACGCCGTCGTGCAGCGCAAGCCGGAACCGGCGCGCACGGCCGGCATGCCGGCAGTCGGCGCGCCACGCCCGGCAGGGGCGCCGGCCAAGCTCCGCGACAAGCAGCCCTGCACGCCCACGCCGGCGGCGAGTGCCGTGGAGGCACGCGCTTCGGCCGCGACGGCGGGCGGCGGCGGCATGGCATCGGACCGCGCGCGTGGCGCGCTGGCGGCGCGGCTGCGTGCCGGGGGCATCCGCGACGAACGCGTGCTGGCCGCCATCGGCACCGTGCCGCGTCATCTGTTCGTCGAGCCAGGGCTGGCATCGCAGGCCTATGAGGATGCCGCGCTGCCCATTGGCCATCAGCAAACCATCTCGAAGCCGTCGGTGGTCGCGCGCATGATCGAACTCCTGCGTGAGGGACTGCCGGCGGCCACCCCCCTGGAGCGCGTGCTGGAGATCGGCACCGGCTGCGGCTACCAGGCCGCGGTGCTGAGCCTGGTCGCGCGTGAAGTCTTTTCCATCGAGCGCATCCGTCCGCTGCATGAGCAGGCGAAGGCGAACCTGCGGCCGCTGCGCGTGCCAAACCTGCGGCTGCATTATGGCGATGGCATGCTCGGCCTGCCGCAGGCGGCGCCGTTCTCGGCCATCATCCTTGCCGCGGCCGGCATGGACGTGCCACAGGCCCTGCTCGAGCAGCTTGCCATTGGCGGCCGGCTGATCGCGCCAGTGGCGCTGATGCCGCCACCGGGAGCAACGGGCCAGACGGTCACGCAGCAGCTGCTGCTGATCGAGCGGCTCAATCGGCATCGCTTTCACCGGACCGCGCTTGAAGCCGTTTTCTTTGTGCCCTTAAAATCGGGCACCATCTGAGTCGAACTATGCACAAGATCGTGAATTCGCATCACTTTGCACGCGCTGGCCAGCTTGTGGCGGCTTCCACGCTGGCGACGCTGTTGGCCGCCTGCGCCAATTCGCCGATGCCGGCGCCCGTGGTGGACCGCACCTCGACCGCCAGCACGGCGGCTGCGCCGCTGGAACCCGCACCTCCTGGATACTATCGGGTCAAGCGAGGCGATACCCTTTACCGCATCGCGCTCGAGAACGGCCAGTCGTACCGCGATGTCGCGGGCTGGAACAATATCAGCAACGCCAACCAGATCGAGGTGGGCCAGTTGTTGCGTGTCGTCCCGCCTGGCGCGGACGTCAATGCCGGCCAGGGCGTGACCACCACGCCGGTGGCGCCGGGTTCGATCCAGGGGCAGCCGCTCGACCAGGCGCGTCCGGCTGGCACGCCGGTGCCGCCTGCCCCGGCCGCCGCCGCGCCGGCGGCAGGTGCCGCAGCGTCCGCCAGCACGTCCGCGCCGGTCGCCGACGGGGCGATGAAACTGGCGTGGCCGGCAACCGGCCAACTGATCGGTAGATTTGATGACAAGAGTAATAAAGGCATCGATATTGCGGGCAAGAAAGGCGATGCCGTGCTGGCTGCCGACGACGGTCGGGTGATTCACGTTGGCCCCTTGCGCGGCTACGGGAATCTTGTCATCATCAAACACAATGAGACATTTCTTACTGCCTACGGTCACAACGACAAGGTGCTGGTGGCAGAGCAATCAACGGTCCGAAAGGGACAGAAGATTGCGGAGATGGGCAACAGTGATACCGACCGGGTAAAGCTTCACTTCGAAGTTCGCAAGAACGGAAAACCGGTTGATCCGATGCGGTATCTGCCGCCACAGTGAGGGTTCATGCCACGCCAGAAAACTGTCTCCTCCGGAACCGCCAGCAGGGCCCGCCGTCCCAAGCAGCCGGAAGTGAAGGCTGGTGTGGCCCATGCCGACGATCGCGTTGATCTGGACGACGTCGGCGCTGACCTGCTCCCCGTCACCGATGAACCGATCGCGACGACGGCGGCCGTCGGCCTTCGCGAGGCCGACCTGCTCAGCGACGACAATGATCGCCAGCTGCGCGATGATGACGACGATGAGGCAGAAGAGGAAGAAGAGAGCGAGGGCGAGAATGGCACTGAACCCGCCGCGGCGGAGCACGATGACTTCCGCACGGTCCTGCACACGGAACTGGCTGCCGATACGGTCCAGCACTACCTGAACCGCATCAGCATCAAGCCGCTGCTGTCGGCGCCCGAGGAGCTGCATTTCTCGACGTTGGCCAAGGACGGCGACTTCTCCGCGCGGCAGGTCATGATCGAGCGTAACTTGCGCCTGGTCGTGAGTATCGCCAAGGGCTACCTGAACCGCGGCGTGCCGCTGCTGGACCTGATCGAGGAAGGCAACCTCGGCCTGATGCACGCGATCGAGAAATTCGATCCCTCGCGCGGCTTTCGTTTTTCCACTTATGCGACCTGGTGGATCCGCCAGAGCATCGAGCGCGCCATCATGAACCAGGCGCGCACGGTACGCTTGCCGGTCCACGTGATCCGTGAACTCAACCAGGTGCTGCGTGCAAAGCGGCACCTGGAAAAAGGCGGCACCGACGGCCGCGACGCCAGCCTCGAAGATATTGCCCACCTGCTGGGCAAGACGCCTGACGAAGTGCAGGACGTGCTGGCGCTTAACGAACATACCACCTCGCTCGATACGCCGTTTGACCTGGACCCGGGCTCCAGCCTGCTGGACTTCCTTTCCGACGAGCACAACGCCGCGCCGGACCAGGAGGTCGCGCACCGCGAGCTCGAAGGGCTGATGAAGCTGTGGCTGGCCCGCTTGTCGGAAAAGCACCGCTATGTGGTGGAGCGCCGCTTCGGCCTGAACCACATCGAACCGGCCACGCTGGAAGAGCTGGCCGAGGAAATGGGCCTGACGCGCGAGCGCGTGCGCCAGATCCAGCAGGAAGCCCTGGTCAAGCTCAAGCGGCATTTCGCATCGCAAGGTGTCAGGAAGGACGCCGTTCTATGACTCCTGTGCTGGTATTCGACATCGAGACCATTCCCGATGTCGACGGCCTGCGCCGTTTGCATGACCATCCCGCATCGATGAGCGACGACGAAGTCGCCGAGCATGCGTTCTCAGCCCGCCGCGAAAAGACCGGAAGCGATTTCCTGCCGCACTACCTCCAGCGCGTGGCAGCGATTTCCTGCGTGTTGCGCCGTACGCAGCGCGACGGATCGGCCGTCTTCCATGTCGGCTCGCTGGGAACCCTGGAGGATGGCGAGGCGACGCTGATCCAGAAATTCTACGAACTGATCGCACGTTACAGCCCGCAACTGGTGTCGTGGAATGGCGGTGGCTTCGACTTGCCCGTGCTGCACTACCGTGGCCTGGTCCACGGCGTCGCCGCGCCGCGCTACTGGGAAATGGGCGAGGGCCGCGAGGACGACAGCCGCGACTTCAAGTGGAACAACTACATCAGCCGCTACCACATGCGGCACCTGGACCTGATGGACCTGCTTGCCATGTACCAGCCGCGCGCGAGCGCACCGCTGGATGACCTGGCCAAGCTGTGCGGCTTCCCGGGCAAGATGGGCATGGACGGCAGCAAGGTATGGCGCGCGTTCCAGGATGGCCAGCTCGAATCCATCCGTGCGTACTGCGAGACCGACGTCGTCAATACGTATCTGATGTACTGCCGCTTCCAGCTGATGCGGGGCGGCGTGACGCCGCGAGAGTTCGATCAGGAGGTGGAGCTCGTGCAGGAGTCGCTGGCCGAACTGCCGGGCGAGCAATGGATGGAATACCTCCAGGCGTTCCGCCTGAAGCGCCTGACGCCGGAAGACGAAGAGCTGGACTGAGTCACCGGCGGGGCCCGCCGGTGGCGCGGGCTTTCTTCAGATGTCCAGTGACAGCACGATGGGCTGGTGGTCCGAGTCCTTCGTCGCGGCATTGACCTCGCACCGGGTGACCTGGCCGGCAAGATTCTCCGTCACGAAGACGAAATCGCAGGCGAAGGGCGGTTCGGGCCATTGCTCCTTGTCGTACATGGCGCAGGTGGGCGCGTGCGGCTGGCCCGGATGCCCGAGCAGCCATGCGTCGCGCCATCGCGTGGTGCCATCGTCGAAAGGCTCCAGCACCCTCCGGTAAGCAATGTCGGAGGGTTTGCTGTTGAAGTCGCCGCACAGGACGGCTTCGGATGGCCGGGCTTCCGGTGTGAATGGTCCAGGGGTCGGTTCGCTGCGGCCGGGACGGCGTGCGTGGCCGCAGGCCTCGGCGTGCCAGTTGCGCAAGGCGTCGGCCTGGGCCGCACGCTGGGTCGCCGAATAGTATTCCAGGTGCGTACAGACGACGCGCAGGCGCTTGCTTCCCGATTGAACAGTAGCTTCCAGTGCCACGCGGGGCATCGATGCCACATCGGGATCGGGAGGCCAGGGCAGGGCGTGGCGGAATAACTCTCGCACCGGTAGCCGCGTGGCGATCACATTGCCGAACTGGCGCGGACCGCCGTTGCTGCCGAAGCGGTCGACGCCCGGGGCGAACATCACGCGATAGCCCGGCAGCAGCGCCGCCAGCTCCGCCACCTGATCGGCACCGGGGGCTCCGCGCAGGTCGCCAAAGCCGCGGGTGACTTCCTGCAGGCAGATGACGTCGGCGTCTGCCATCGCGCGCATGGTGGCCACGCTGCGCGACAGGTCGACTTGTCCGTCGGCGCCCCGGCCCCACTGGATATTCCACGAAATCAGTTCCATGGCATGACTCCTTTCGCGGTGCGCCACCGTTCGACCGGCTTCGCACTGCGTGTCTGGACTACAATCGCGCTTTCGCAAAACAATACGTCAGGTTTCGTCTGGTGTCCCAAGTCGTGTCCTCTCCGCAAGAAATGCCGGCAACGCCGCGTGCTGTATCTGCCAACCCCCCCGCGGCCCCCGCTGCCGCCGCGCCCACGGCCGATCCCGTGGTCGCCATTGACAGCCTCGACATGGAGGCCCGCGGTGTCGGCCGCCTGGTCAATGAGGACGGTACACCCGGCAAGGTGATCTTCGTCGAGGGCGCGCTGCCCGGCGAGACCGTGACCTACAAGAGCTATCGCCGCAAGCCGAGCTACGAGCAGGCGCACCTGCTTGAAATCCGGCAAGAGTCCGTCATGCGGGTCAAGCCGGGCTGCCAGTATTTCGGCATTTGCGGCGGGTGCTCGATGCAGCATCTTGACTCGCGCGCGCAGCTCGCCATCAAGCAGCGCGTGCTGGAAGACAATCTCTGGCATCTCTCGAAAGTCCGGCCGGAAGTGATGTTCCGGCCCATTGCCGGCCCGGACTGGGGCTACCGCTATCGGGCGCGCCTGACCGTACGGCACGTCGCCAAGAAGGGCGGGGTACTGGTCGGCTTCCACGAACGCAAGAGCAGCTATGTCGCGGATATGAAGAGCTGCGAGATTCTTCCGCCACATGTCTCCGCGATGCTGGTGCCGTTGCGCGAACTGGTGGGGAGTCTCTCGATCCTCGACCGCATGCCGCAAATCGAACTGGCGGTCGGCCACGAAGTCACGGCGCTGGTGCTGCGTATTCTTGAGCCGCTGACCGAAGCGGACAAGGACTTGCTGCGCGCTTTCGCCGACCAGCACAACGTCCAGTTCTGGCTGCAGCCCAAGGGGCCGGACACCGTGGCGCCGTTCTATCCGCTCGACCGGGAGCTGGCCTATACGCTGCCGGAGTTCGGCATCCGCATGCCGTTCAAGCCGACGGATTTCACGCAGGTCAACCACCAGATCAACCGTGTGCTGATCGGCCGTGCTTTGCGTCTGCTGGACGCCAGGCCGGATGACCGCCTGCTCGACCTGTTCTGCGGCATCGGCAACTTCACGCTGCCGCTGGCTACGCAGGGCCGCTCCGTCATGGGTATCGAAGGCAGCGAAGCGCTGACGACCCGCGCGCTGGCCAATGCCGGTCACAACGGGCTGGCGCACAAGACGGAATTCGCCTGCCGCAATCTGTTTGAAGTCACTGCCGAGGATATCGCCGCGCTGGGCCGCTTTGACCGCTGGCTGGTCGATCCGCCGCGCGAGGGCGCGCTGGCGGTGTGCAAGGCGCTTGGCGAACTGGCGCAGCAGGGCAGCGACGTGCTCCCGAGCCGGATCGTCTACGTTTCATGCAGCCCGTCGACGCTGGCCCGCGATGCTGGCCTGCTGGTGCACGAGGCTGGCTACCGGCTGGTGGGCGCGGGCGTCGTGAACATGTTCCCGCATACCTCGCACGTCGAGTCGATCGCCGTGTTCGAGCGCGGTTGAGCGGCAGGGCAGCGATAGCCGCCCAATGAAAAACGCCGGCCATGTGGCCGGCGTTTTTCTCATCTTCGCCGAAGCGGTGTCAGTCCCGGCTGCCGCCGAAAATGCCCAGCAGGGCCAGCAGGTTCGTGAACACGTTGTAGACGTCGAGGTAGATCGCCAGGGTCGCGGTGATGTAGTTGGTTTCGCCGCCATTCACCACGCGCTGCACATCGAACAGGATGTAGGCCGAGAAAATACCGATGGCGATGACCGACACCGTGATCATCAGCGACGGCAGTTGCAGCCAGATGTTGGCCACGCTGGCCAGGATCAGCAGGATCACGCCGACGAACAGGAACTTGCTCAGCCCGGAGAAATCACGCTTGCTGACCGTGGCGATGGTGGCCATGGCGCCGAATACGGCCGCGGTGCCGCCAAAGGCATACATGATCAGTGCCGGCCCGTTCGAGAACTGCAGCACCGCGCCAATCAGGCGCGACAGCATCAGCCCCATGAAGAACGTGAAGGCCAGCAACAGGACCACGCCCATGCTGCTGTTCTTGGTCTTCTCGATGCCGTAGAAGAACGCGAACGCGATGCCCAGGAAGAGGATCAGCGACAGGCCGGGGCTACCCGCCATGAAGCTGAAGCCGCTCGCCACGCCGATCCACGCGCCGAGCACGGTCGGGATCATCGAGATGGCCAGCAGCCAGTAAGTGTTGCGCAAGACCCGGTTGCGCACGACGACGTCACTGACCGTCGACGCATTGCCGAATCCATATGTGTTCAGCTTGTTATCCATGGTGACTCCTGTTTCTTAACGGTGAGGCGCCGGGGCAACCCGGTGCCGACGCATCGCCAATGTGGCATCGCCTCTGCGGAATTGCAAGGGGATTAAAGTGTTACATCGGTCACTTATATGCAGTTGTGGTCGGGTTTGTGGCTCATGTTTGACGGTTTTGCATGTATTGCGTTCCGTGCATGGGGCCGGCGCGGGATATGAAGAATGTGTCGCATCGCATGTTGCAGTGCCGCATCCGGCTTCCCTTGGGCCAGCATAGGGCGGGCGCGCTCGAAACCGTCATCGTCTCATGCTAGAATTCTCGTTTAATCCATTTGTAACCCCTTCATTTTTCGGAGTTTTTCATGGCGATTGAGCGCACCCTGTCGATTATCAAGCCGGATGCCGTGGCCAAGAACGTTATCGGCCAGATCTACGCCCGTTTCGAAGCTGCTGGCCTGAAGGTCATCGCTGCCAAGATGGTGCACCTGTCGCGCGGCGAAGCCGAGCAGTTCTACGCTGTCCACAAGGAGCGCCCGTTCTTCAAGGACCTGGTCGACTTCATGGTTTCGGGCCCGGTCATGATCCAGGCTCTGGAAGGCGAGAACGCCATTGCCAAGAACCGTGAGCTGATGGGCGCCACCGACCCGAAGAAGGCCGACAAGGGCACCATCCGCGCCGACTTCGCCGACAGCATCGATGCCAACGCCGTGCACGGTTCGGACGCTGCTGAAACCGCCGCTGTGGAAGTTGCCTTCTTCTTCCCTGGCATGAACGTTTACAGCCGTTGATTGTCTGGTCTTCCACAAGCCTGGACTAAAACGGAAGTTGAGTTTGCCGTCATGAACGATCTCGTCAACCTGCTCGACCTGGATGCGGACGCGCTCACCGCCTATTGCGGAGAGCTCGGCGAGAAGCCGTTTCGTGCGCGGCAGCTGCAACGCTGGATCCACCAGTTCGGTGCCAGCCGTTTCGACGCCATGTCGGATCTCGCCAAGTCGCTGCGCGAAAAGCTCGCGACGCGCGCCGAGATCCGCTCGCCGGCCGTCATCACCGACCATTTGTCGGGTGACGGCACGCGCAAGTGGCTGCTCGATGTCGGCAACGGCAACGCAGTGGAGACGGTGTACATCCCCGAGGAAACGCGCGGCACGCTGTGCGTCTCCTCGCAGGCCGGATGCGCCGTCAACTGCCGGTTCTGCTCGACCGGCAAGCAGGGGTTTTCGCGCAACCTGACCACGGGCGAGATCATCGGCCAGCTCTGGATGGCGGAATTCGCCATGCGCGAGCAACTGGGCCGTGGTCCCAAAGATGACCGCGTCATCTCCAACGTGGTGATGATGGGCATGGGCGAGCCGCTGCTGAACTACGACCAGGTCGTCCCGGCCATGCGGCTGATGCTGGACGACAACGCGTATGGCCTGTCGCGCCGGCGCGTGACGCTGTCCACCTCTGGCGTGGTGCCGATGATGGACCGGTTGTCGAAAGACCTGCCGGTGGCCCTGGCGGTGTCGCTGCACGCGTCCAATGACGCCCTGCGCGACATGCTCGTGCCGCTGAACAAGAAGTATCCGCTGGCCGAGCTGATGGCGGCATGCCGCCGCTACCTCGAGTTCGCGCCGCGCGACTTCGTTACCTTCGAATACTGCATGCTGGATGGCGTCAATGACGGCGTCGAGCATGCGCGGGAGCTGTTGAAGCTGGTGGCCGACGTGCCTTGCAAGTTCAACCTGATCCCGTTCAATCCCTTCCCCGAATCGGGCCTGAAGCGCTCCAACAACGAACAGATCCGGCGCTTTGCGCAGGTGTTGATGGATGCCGGCATCGTGACCACGATCCGCAAGACGCGTGGCGACGATATCGACGCGGCGTGCGGCCAGCTGGCCGGGGAAGTCAAGGATCGCACCCGGCTTGCCGAGCGCGGCAAGTTCGGCAAGATCACGCCTTTGGTGCCGGTCGCCGCGACTGGCCAAGCTGGGGAGGCTCGCCCTGCATGATCCGTCTGATCGCTGCAGTCCTGCTGGGGCTGCTGATGTTGTCCGCCTGCCAGTTGCCGTCAGCGCCCACGCAGGATCTCCAGACCACTTCCGACCAGACCGATGCACGGCGCCGCGCCAGCATCCGGCTGCAGCTGGCCACGAATTACCTTGAAGCCGGCCAGAACAGCGTTGCACTCGACGAGGTGAAGCAGGCGATTGCCGCTGATCCGACCATGGCCGATGCCTACCATGTGCGGGCGCTGACCTACATGGCCATGAACGAGAAGGCGCTGGCCGACGACAGCTTCCGCACGGCGGTTTCGATGCGCGGCAACGATGGCGACCTGCTCAATAACTATGGCTGGTTCCTGTGCCAGGAAGGGCGTTATAGCGAGGCAGTCCCGGTGCTGGAGCGTGCGGTGTCCGCTCCCTCGGCGGGCGGGCCGGCCAAGCCGCTGATCAGCCTCGGCGCTTGTCAGATTCGCAATGGCGCGGGCGCTGACGCCGAAAAGAACCTCAAGGCGGCGCTTGGCTATGACCGGAACAACCCGGTCGCCAGCACCAACCTTGCGCTGGTCTACTACCGGCGCGGCGATCTGAAGCAGGCTCAGCAGTATGTCGAGCGTGTCAACAACGGTAAATTCGCAAGCGCGCAATCCCTCTGGCTGGGTGCGCGCATTGCGCGTCGTCAGGGCGACACGGCAGCGCAGGGTGCCCTGGTGGCACAGCTACGCCAACGTTTTCCCGACTCGCGCGAACTGAGCGCCTACGAACAAGGAGCATGGGATGAGTGAGCAAGAGCGCGCCGCAGGCCAGGCCGCTTCGACGGGACACGTCGGCGGTGGCGCGACAGATTCGGAACGTGAAGCCGTAGCGCGCGAAATCGGCGCGCTGCTGGCGCAGGCACGGGAATCGCAACGGCTGTCCGTCGAGGACGTGAGCGCCCGGCTGAAAGTCGCCGCGCCAAAGCTGGCAGCGGTCGAGGCCGGTGACCTGGCCGCGTTGCCGGACGTCACCTTTGCCAAGGGCGTGATGCGTGCCTATGCGCGTATCCTGCACGTCGACGTGGACGCCTCGCTCGCGCGCTTGCAGCCGCGACCGGTGCAGGTGACCGAGATGGCGCGCCAGCGCGAAGGCGGTATCAACCAGACGTTCGACGATCGCAGGCGCTTCGGCAGGCGCAGCGGCGCCGGCGCTGGCGGACGCTGGGTCTGGCTGGCGTTGGTCGTCGCAGGCTTGGCGGCGGGCGGCTGGTTCGGGCTCGATCATATGAAGCAATGGCTGGAAGCGCGCAACAGCGCAGCGCCAGCCGCGCACGTCGAAGCGCAGGAGCAGCCGGCTCAGACGTCCGAGTCCGGCACCGTGACGGCCGCTCTGCCGCCGGTCATGGCTGGCGCCGACTCTCCGGCTCCGTCCGAGGCGTTGCCTGCCAGCGCGCCGGCCGCAGCCGCCAGCAACGCTGCCGTGCCCGTAGCGGTTGCGGCGGTGGCCCCAGCCGCGACCGTGGAGCCGGCCGCGCCGGCCGCCGCGACGGCGCCCGCGACGGCTGGCTCGGCACAGGGTGAACTGCAGATCAAGTTCGCGTCCGACACGTGGTACGAGATCCGCGACCGCAACGGCAAGGTCGTGCTGGGCGGCACCGCCAAGGCCGGCCAGGAGGTCTCCGGCGGGGGCGCGGCACCGTACAAGGTGGTCATCGGCAACGTGAAGGGCGTGGAGTCGATGAGCCGCAACGGCACGCCGGTCGACCTGAAGGCGGCCAACCGCAACAACGTCGCGCGGCTGACCCTGCCCTGACGCCAGCCCGGCACCGCATCATTGCGAGGTGGTAACGCTATGAACGAACAGCTTTGTCTTCCGGTACTGCCCGGCCCGCTGCCGCGCCGCGAAACGCGCCAGGCGCGTATCGCATGGCGCGATAACATCGTCACGATCGGTGGCGGGGCGCCGGTGCGCGTGCAGTCGATGACGAATACGGACACCGTCGATGCCATCGGTACGGCCATCCAGGTCAAGGAGTTGGCGCGCGCGGGGTCGGAGATCGTGCGCATCACCGTCAATACGCCCGAGGCCGCCGCGGCCGTGCCGCACATTCGCGAGCAGCTCGACCGCATGGGCGTCGACGTGCCGCTGGTGGGTGACTTCCACTACAACGGCCACAAGCTGTTGCAGGACTATCCGGCTTGTGCCGAGGCGCTGTCGAAGTACCGCATCAATCCCGGTAATGTCGGGCAAGGTGCCAAGCGCGACACGCAGTTCGGCCAGATGATCGAGATGGCTTGCCGGTTCAACAAGCCGGTGCGCATCGGCGTCAACTGGGGCAGCCTGGACCAGGACCTGCTGGCGCGCATCATGGACGAGAACGCCGGCCGCGCCGAGCCCTGGCCCGCGCAAAGCGTGATGGTCGAGGCGCTGATCACCTCGGCGATCGACTCGGCGAAGAAGGCCGAGGAAATCGGCTTGCCGGGCAACCAGATCATCCTGTCGTGCAAGGTGTCGCAGGTGCAGGAGCTGATCGCGGTGTACCGCGAGCTGGCGCGCCGCTGCGACTATGCGCTGCATCTCGGGCTGACCGAGGCGGGCATGGGCAGCAAGGGCATCGTGGCCTCGACGGCGGCGCTGTCGGTGCTGCTCCAGGAAGGCATCGGCGATACCATCCGCATCTCGCTGACGCCGGAACCGGGCGCACCGCGCGAGAAGGAAGTCTATGTCGGGCAGGAAATCCTGCAGACCATGGGCATGCGCAACTTCACGCCGATGGTCATTGCGTGCCCGGGCTGCGGCCGTACGACCAGCACCGTGTTCCAGGAACTGGCGGCAAGCATCCAGGCCTACCTGCGCGAGCAGATGCCCCACTGGAAGACGGCCTATCCAGGTGTCGAAGAGATGGACGTGGCCGTGATGGGCTGCATCGTCAACGGTCCGGGCGAGAGCAAGCACGCGAATATCGGCATCTCGCTGCCGGGATCGGGCGAATCGCCGGCGGCGCCGGTGTTCGTGGATGGCGTCAAGGTCAAGACGCTGCGCGGCGAGCGTATCTCGGAAGAATTCCAGGCGATCGTCGACGAGTACGTTCGCACGCATTACGGCCCGGGCGCGGCGCGGGCAGAGAAGCAAGCGGTGGCCTGAGCCGGTTTGGACCGGCTCGACCCCCACCCCAGCACGATAACTACAGAATGACGCAAAACGAGAATCCGTCCGCGCAAAGCGGCGCCAAGACAGAAGAGAAAGTACGCCCGGCCAAGGCATTGCAGGGCGTGAAGGGCATGAACGACATGCTGCCGGCCGATGCCCCGTTGTGGGAGCATTTCGAGAACGCCGCGCGCGCGATGCTGCGTGCCTACGGCTACCAGCAGGTTCGCACGCCCATCGTCGAGCATACCCAGCTTTTCGTGCGTGGCATCGGCGAGGTGACGGACATTGTCGAGAAGGAAATGTATTCCTTCACCGATTCGCTGAACGGTGAGCAACTGACGCTGCGTCCGGAAGGCACCGCTGCCGCCGTGCGCGCCACCATCGAGCACAACCTGCTGTACGACGGCCCCAAGCGCCTGTGGTACACCGGCCCGATGTTCCGCCACGAGCGTCCGCAGCGCGGCCGCTATCGCCAGTTCCACCAGCTCGGCGCCGAGGCGCTGGGTTTCGCCGGGCCGGACGTGGATGCCGAGATCATCCTGATGTGCCAGCGCCTGTGGGATGACCTGGGCCTGGTGGGCGTGCGCCTGGAGATCAATTCGCTGGGGCAGGCCAACGAGCGTGCCGCGCATCGCGAAGAGCTGATCAAGTACCTGGAAGGGTTCAAGGAGATCCTGGACGAAGATGGCAAGCGCCGCCTGTACACCAATCCGCTGCGCGTGCTGGATACCAAGAATCCCGCGCTGCAGGAGATGGCGGCCAATGCGCCGAAGCTGATCGACTTTCTCGGTGAGGAATCGCTGGCTCACTTCGAAGGCGTGCAGCGCCTGCTCAAGGCCAACAACATTCCGTACAAGATCAACCCCCGCCTGGTGCGTGGGCTGGACTACTACAACCTGACGGTGTTCGAGTGGATCACCGACAAGCTCGGCGCGCAGGGCACCATTGCCGGTGGTGGCCGCTACGATCCGCTGATCGCGCAGATGGGCGGCAAGCCGGCGCCTGCCTGCGGCTGGGCCATGGGCATCGAGCGCATCATCGAGCTGATCCGTGAAGAAGGCGTGGTGCCGGATGCGGTGGGCTGCGATGTCTACCTCGTGCACCAGGGCGAGGCCGCGTCCCAGCAGGCCATGGTCGCCGCCGAGCGCCTGCGCGACGCCGGGCTGGACGTGGTCGTGCATGCCACGACCGACGGCAAGAGCGGCAGCTTCAAGTCGCAGATGAAACGTGCTGACGCGAGCGGCGCGGCGTATGCCGTGATCATCGGCGACGATGAAGTCGCTGCCGGCGTGGTGCAGGTGAAGGAACTTCGCCAGGCCGCGCAGGCCGAAGGCGGTGGCCAGCAGGCGCAGGTGCCGGCTGAAGGCCTGGTCGATTACCTGATCGACGCAATGGTCGGCGCGAGCGAATAACGTAGCGAGCCGCGGCCCGCGATATCTGTCCAGCAGGAAACGGAGGCCGCCCGGGCGGCCTTTGACCCCAACCCAAACGCAAGAGATTGCCTCGACATGGCATACGATCTGGAAGAGCAGGAACAGCTTGAAAACCTGAAGGCCTGGTGGCGTCAGTACGGCAATGCCCTGACGTGGCTCCTGATTGCCGCCCTGCTGGCGTTCGCCGCCTGGAACGGCTGGAAGTACTGGGAGCGCAAGCAGGCCTCCGAGGCGGCCGTGTTGTACGACCAGGTGGTCAAGGCCGCCGAAGGCCGCGATGCCGAGCGCGTCAAGCGCGCCGCCGGCGACCTCGAAGACAAGTTCGGCAAGACCGCGTATGGTCCGATGAGCGCGTTGGTGGCCGCCAAGGTGCTGTACGATGCGGGCGACCTCGCGGCTGCCAAGACGCAGCTGCAGTGGGCCATTGATCATGGCGACGGCGAGTACGCGCTGATCGCCCGCGTGCGCCTTGCCGGCGTGCTGCTCGACGAAAAGGCCTACGACAAGGGCCTGGCGCTGCTCAAGGACGAGCCGCCGGGACCGTTCGTCGCGCTGTATGCGGACCGCAAGGGCGATCTGTTGGCCGCGCAGGACAAGCGCGACGACGCGCGCGCGGCCTACCGCAAGGCGCTGGACAAGCTGGGCGCCGACGATCAGTCGATGCGCCAGATCATCCAGTTCAAGCTCGACGCGCTTGGCGCGGCCTGACCGAGTGCCGCTCTACGTGAAGGACATCCGCCACCAACCAATGCAGGATCCTAACCTTATGACGTCAATGCTCTCCGCTGCCGAACAACAAGGCGACTCGCGCCGCAAGATTGCCCGTGCGTTCGTCGCCGGCGCCTGCCTTGTGGCGCTGGGCGGTTGCTCGCTGTTCAGCAAGGAGAACAAGCATCCGCCGGCCGAACTGAAGCCGGTGTCGGCGACGCTGTCCGTGCGTCAGGCCTGGAAGGCGGATGTCGGCAAGAGCGGCCCGTATGCGCTGCAGCCGGCCGCGGCCGGCAACAACGTGTACGTGTCGGCCAACAATGGCAACATCATGGCGCTGGACGGGGCCACCGGCCGTACGCTGTGGAAGGCCAAGACCGATGTCGACATCACCACCGGTCCGGGCAGTGACGGGTCCGTGACGGCGGTGGCAGGCGAGAAGGGCGCGGTCTACGCCTTCGACACCAGCGGCAAGCAGATCTGGAAAAAGCAGGTCAACGGCGAAGTCCTGTCGGCGCCGCTGGTCGGCAACGGCGTGGTGGTGGTGCGCACTACCGATACGCGGGTGCTCGCGCTGGACGCCCAGACTGGTGAACGGCGCTGGATCTACCAGCGTTCGCAGACGCCGCTGAACCTGCGCGCCGCCATGGGCATGGTGTTCGCCGGTGACGGCATAGTCATGGGCTTCCCCGGCGGCAAGCTGGGCGTCCTGACGCCGGGCAATGGCGTGCTTCGCTGGGAGAGCGCGGTATCGTATCCGAAGGGTGTTTCGGAGATCGAGCGCCTGAACGATGTCACCGGCCAGCCCATGGTCAGCGGCCGCCAGGTTTGCGCCACGACCTTCCAGGGCCGTATCGCCTGCCTGGAACTGGCCAGCGGCCAGCCGCAATGGGGCAAGGATTTCTCGTCGCCGACCGGCCTCGCCCAGGATGACAATGCCATCTATGCCAGCGACGAACAGTCCGTGGTATTTGCATTCGATCGCCAGAACGGCAACGAGCGCTGGAAGAACAACGAACTGCGCTATCGCCGCCTCGGCGCGCCCTTGGTGCTGGGCCGCTCGGTGGTGATGGGCGACTTCGAAGGCTATGTGCACTTCCTCTCGCGAGACGATGGCACCGAAGTGGCGCGCATGAAGACCGATGGCAGCGCCATCAGCGCCGCGCCGGTGGTGGCAGGACAGACGCTGGTCGTCCAGACCCGCGACGGCGACGTCTACGGCTACGTGCCGGACTGAGCCATCGATGGCAGCGCAGGCCGTACACCTGTCGGTACGGGCTGCGCCAATTCCGGTAGCATGATCCCTGGTCGTGCGGCGAAATACGGAGCGGGCCCTGGGGCTACGTTCCACCCGACAGGAGAAGCGGCTGGCCATGCATTTATTGCATGAGGCGCCGTCGGATCAACTGACTCCGGAGTTCCAGGGGGGCGGCAGGTGCCGGCCCCCGTTTCCGTTTATTGCATGAAACCAGTTATTGCACTTGTCGGCCGCCCGAACGTCGGGAAGTCGACGCTATTCAACCGCATGACCCGGTCGCGCGACGCGCTTGTCGCCGACCTGCCGGGCCTGACGCGCGACCGCCACTACGGCGAAGGGCGTATTGGCGAACGTCCCTTCATTGCGATCGATACCGGCGGTTTCGAGCCGGTGGTCAAGGAAGGCATCGTCGCCGAGATGGCCAAGCAGACCAAGCAGGCCGTGGTCGAGGCGGACGTGGTCATCTTCATTGTCGACGGCAGGCTGGGCCTGGCGCCGCAAGATCGCGCCATCGCGGACTACCTGCGCAAGACCGGCCGGCGGGTGATGCTGGCCGTCAACAAGGCCGAGGGCATGAAGTACACCTCGGTTGCGGCCGATTTCTACGAACTCGGCATGGGCGATCCCTATGCGATCTCGGCGGCGCACGGCGACGGCGTTCGCGAGCTCGTGGACGAAGCGCTGCAACTGGCGATTCAGGAGCGTCCGGAGCTGGCCGAGGAAGAGGACGACAGCGGCAAGGGCGTGAAGATCGCCATCGTCGGCCGTCCGAACGTCGGCAAGTCGACGCTCGTGAATACGCTGATCGGCGAGGAGCGCGTGATTGCGTTCGACATGCCCGGCACCACGCGCGACGCCATCTACGTGGAGTTCGAGCGTGGCGGCAAGCCGTACACGCTGATCGACACGGCGGGCCTGCGGCGGCGCGGCAAGGTGTTCGAAGCGATCGAGAAGTTCTCGGTGGTCAAGACGCTGCAGTCGATCGCCGACGCCAACGTCGTGATCCTGCTGCTCGACGCGCAACAGGATATTTCCGACCAGGATGCCCATATCGCCGGCTTTATCGTCGAGTCCGGCCGAGCGCTGGTAGTGGGCGTCAACAAGTGGGATGGTCTCGATGGGCATACCCGCGATCGCATCAAGCATGACCTCGAGCGCAAGCTGCAATTCCTGAGCTTCGCCAATTTCCACTTCGTGTCTGCGCGGGAACGCACAGGCATTGGCGCCCTGATGCGTTCGGTCGACGACGCCTATGCCGCGGCCATGGTCAAACTGCCCACGCCGCAGCTCACGCGCGTGTTGCAGGAAGCGGTGGAGTTCCAGCAGCCCAAGCGCGCCGGCGTATCGCGGCCGAAGCTGCGCTACGCGCACCAGGGCGGATCCAACCCGCCGATCATCGTGATCCACGGCAACGCCTTGTCGAGCGTTTCCGAGACCTACCGGCGCTACCTGGAAAACCGCTACCGCGCGGCGTTCAAGTTGAAGGGCACCCCTCTTCGCATTGAATTTCGCACGAACAAAAACCCGTATGCGGACTCGAAAGACTGAGTTCCGGGCGAGTGCATGGCGAGGCAAGTTTTCGTTTGCGTTCGTTTGGAACTGCGGCTAAATTTGCGTAAGCAGGGGGTTCTCTGCGCGCTGATGCCGCTTTGGTACTGTTTTTGATCTTTTTTCTGGCGCGAGCTTGCGCCGCATGACTTGAACCGGGGACTTTCGTCCCCATTAATCACCACTAAACCTATAAATTTGGAGTGTGCCATGAGCAACAAAGGGCAACTGCTACAAGACCCGTTCCTGAACGCGCTGCGCAAAGAGCACGTGCCGGTTTCCATCTATCTCGTCAATGGCATCAAGCTGCAAGGCAACATCGAATCGTTCGACCAGTATGTCGTGCTGCTGCGTAACACCGTGACGCAGATGGTCTACAAGCATGCAATTTCCACCGTCGTCCCGGCTCGCGCGGTCAATTTCCGCGTGGATGATTCGACCGAAGGCTGATCTTCCCGGGGGCCGCAAGTCGTTGCGGCCCTCGACAGCCGGCATCGCGCACACGCCACCCGACGTTGCGGCGGTGCCGGCCTCCGGTTCGCGCATGCGGCCGGCTCGCGGTGAACCGGACTGGCTGCCTGCCATGCCGGCGCCTCAATCGCGCAAGGGAGCGCGTGCCTGTACCGGCCCGCTCCCGTCTCAGAATCCGGCCAGTTCCGGCCATCTTCCCAAAACCGTCTTTCTTCGCGCGTAGCGCCGCCCGCTTGGATCCCAGAGCTACCTCCAACACCGAACCGTCACGTGCCATTCTCGTTGGCGTGGATTTCGGCAAGCACGACTTTCAGGAAAGCCTGAGCGAACTTGCCCTGTTGACCACCACCGCAGGCTCCATGCCGGTGCATACGCTGACCGGCAAGCGCTCGCGGCCGGACCCTGCGCTGTTCATTGGCTCGGGCAAGGCCGAGGAGCTGAAGGAGGCCGCCGATGCGCTGGATGCCGACATCGTGGTGTTCAACCATGCCCTGAGCCCGGCGCAGCAACGTAACCTGGAGCGCTTTCTCCAGCGCCATGTGATCGACCGTACCGGCCTGATCCTGGATATCTTTGCCCAGCGCGCCCAGAGCCATGTGGGCAAGGTGCAGGTGGAGCTGGCGCAGGTCCAGTACCAGGCATCGCGCCTGGTTCGTGCGTGGAGTCACCTGGAGCGGCAGAAGGGCGGTATCGGCATGCGCGGCGGACCTGGCGAGCGCCAGCTCGAACTGGACCGCCGCATGCTCGATACCCGGGCCAAGCGGCTGAAGACCGACCTTGCCCGGCTGCAGCGGCAGCACAGCACGCAGCGGCGTGCCCGTGCGCGCAACGAGACCTTGAGCATCTCGCTGGTCGGCTATACCAACGCGGGCAAGTCGACGCTGTTCAATGCCTTGACCAAGGCCGGCGCCTATGCGGCCAACCAGCTCTTCGCGACGCTCGATACCACGTCGCGCCGGATGTTCCTGGACGGGCTCGGCAACGTGGTGCTGTCCGATACGGTCGGCTTTATCCGCGACCTGCCTACCCAGCTTGTCGAGGCGTTCCGCGCGACACTCGACGAAACCGTGCACGCCGATCTCCTGCTGCATGTCGTGGACGCCTCGAGTACGGTGCGTCACGAGCAGATCGAGCAGGTGAACCGGGTGCTGGCGGAAATCGACGCCTCCGGAATTCCGCAGATCGTCGTGATGAACAAGATCGATGCGGCGCCGGAATTGCAGGAGCAGGGCGCGCGTATCGAGCGCGACGAAAACGGCGTGCCGACGCGCGTGTTTCTGAGCGCCCGCGAGGGCGTGGGCCTGGACGCGTTGCGGCAGTCCATCGTCGAAGTCGCGCAGTGGCTGGCAAACCAGCCGCCTGAACCGGCGCCGTTCGATCCGCGGCTATCGGAGCAGGGCCCGCGCGTGGAAGATGACGAATTTGACAGGGACGAGGGGCGCGATCCCGATGATCGCGTCCAGTCCTGAGCCATTTCGGCGAGATTCGGGCCGGTTTGCGCGATTTGGCCAAAAGTGGCGCAGATGACTGCTAGAATCCCCCAGTTACAAACTTCCCCGGACCCGTGCACTTCATGCCCCAGTTCTCCCGGAATCCTGAATCGAGCCAGCCCCCGGGCGGCCGCTTTCCGCTGCATGCGGGATGGCAGCGCCTGCGCGCAATCTTCTCGCTGAACGATCCTCGCTGGGGACGCGACGGCCAGGATGAGGATGACAAGGACAGCCGCGGGAACGACCGTGATGCGAACCGTCAGCACCAGCGGCCGCAGGATGGTCCGCCCGATCTCGACGAGCTCTGGCGCGACTTCAACCGGCGCCTGAACGGGCTGCTCGGACGCAAGGAGAACGGCGGTGGCGGCAACCAGGGCCTCGGCGGCCCGCGCGTGCCGGGCAAGGGCTCGGGCGTCGGTGTTGGCGTAGTGGTGGCCGCCGTGGTGGGTATCTGGCTGGCCAGCGGTTTCTTCATGGTGCAGGAAGGCCAGACCGCGGTGATCCTGCAGTTCGGCAAGTTCAAGTATTCGACGGGTCCCGGTATCAACTGGCGCCTGCCCTGGCCGATTCAATCGGCCGAAGTCGTCAACCTGTCGGCCGTGCGTTCGGTGGAGGTGGGCCGCTCCACGTCCATCAAGGACAGCAACCTGAAAGACTCGTCGATGCTGACGCAGGATGAGAACATCATCGACGTCCGCTTCACGGTCCAGTACTCCATCCAGGACGCCAGCGAGTTCCTGTTCTTCAACAAGACCGATCGTGGCGGCGACGAGGAACTCGTGACGCAGGCCGCCGAAACCTCGGTGCGCGAGATCGTCGGCCGCAACAAGATGGATGCGGTGCTGTACGAGAATCGCGAGCAGATCGCGCAGGGGCTGGCCAAATCGATCCAGTCGATCCTGACCGCGTACAAGACGGGTATCCGTGTCATCTCGGTCAACGTGCAGAGCGTGCAGCCGCCCGAGCAGGTGCAGGCCGCGTTCGATGACGTGAACAAGGCCAGCCAGGACCGCGAGCGCGCGATCAGCGAAGGCCAGGCCTATGCGAACGACGTGATTCCGCGCGCCAAGGGTACGGCCGCGCGGCTGAAGGAAGAATCCGAAGCCTACCGCGCCCGCGTGGTGGCGCAGGCCGAGGGTGATGCTTCTCGGTTCCGCTCGGTGCAGGGCGAATACGCCAAGGCACCGCAGGTGACGCGCGACCGCATCTATATCGAGACCATGCAGCAGATCTACGCCAATTCGACCAAGGTGCTCGTGGATGCGCGCCAGGGCAGCAACCTCCTGTATCTCCCGCTCGACAAGCTGATGGCGCAAGCCCAGGCAGATAACCGCGGCACGGCGTCGCCATCCCAGCCGGCCAGCAGTGCCGGCACGCAGGCTCCGGCGCAGGATTCGGCTGCCGATATCCGGTCGCGTGAATCCCTGCGCAACCGTGACCGCGATTCGCGTTGAGGAGACCGTCATGAACCGACTGATTTCCTTCGCGATTGGCGCTTTCATCCTGCTGGCCGTGGCATCTTCGATGATGTTCGTGGTGGACCAGCGCCAGTACGCCGTGGTGTTCGCCTTTGGCGAGATCAAGCAGGTCGTGCGCGAGCCGGGCCTGCACTTCAAGCTGCCGCCGCCGCTGCAAAACGTGGTGTTCATGGACCGCCGCCTGCAGACCATCGACGTTGCGGCCAGCGAGCGTTTCCTGACCGCCGAGAAGAAGAGCATGGTGGTGGACTGGTTCGTCAAATGGCGCATTACGGAGCCGCGCAAGTTCTACGTCGCCTTTGGCGGTAATGTGCGCGGTGCCCAGGACCGCATGACCCAGCGTATCGACGCCGTGGCACGCGAGGAGTTCGGCAAGCGCACCGTGGCCGACGTGGTCGCAGGCGAGCGCGAGAAGGTCATGCAGAACATTCGCGCCGGCATGGCCGAGTACGCGCAGTCGGTCGGCGTGGAAATCCTCGACGTGCGCCTGAAGCGCGTGGATCTGCTGCCGGCCATCAGCGAATCGGTGTACCGCCGCATGGAAGCCGAGCGCAAGCGCGTGGCCAACGAGTTGCGTTCGACCGGCGCGGCCGAGGGCGAGAAGATTCGCGCCGATGCCGACCGCCAGCGCGAGGTGGTACTGGCCGAAGCCTATCGCGATGCGCAGGTGATCAAGGGTGAAGGCGATGCCAAGTCGTCGCAGATCTATGCGGATGCCTTTGGCAAGGATCCCCAGTTCGCCCAGTTCTGGCGCAGCATGGAAGCCTATCGCAATACCTTCCGCGACAAGCGCGACATCATGGTGCTGGAGCCGAATTCGGACTTCTTCCGCTATATGCGCTCGAGCGGCGGCGCCGCGGCGCCGGCGGCTAGCGGTGCGTCCGGAGGGCGGCGCTAGCGAGACCGCTGAAATTGTGGCGAGTTGACAAAACCCCGGCTTGCCGGGGTTTTGTCCGGCTGGAGGTCCGTGTCTGAAGTGACGGCGCGGACGCGCGCGGCCGTATCCGATTCGCCGGGTGTGCAGGCTGGGGCCTGCTCGCAAACGTGTCATACAGAGAAGAGATTCATCATGTCCAACCATTGGCTGCTGCCAGAAAACATTGCCGACGTCCTGCCGTCGGAGGCCCGCAAGATCGAGGAATTGCGCCGCCGCATGCTGGACCTGTTCCGCACCTACGGCTATGAACTGGTCATGCCGCCGATGCTGGAGTACCTGGAGTCGCTGCTGACCGGAACCGGGCATGACCTGGACCTGCGCACGCTCAAGCTGGTGGACCAGTTGTCCGGCCGCACGATGGGCCTGCGCGCCGATATCACGCCGCAGGTCGCCCGCATCGACGCGCACCTGCTGAACCGGCCCGGCGTGACGCGCCTGTGCTATGCGGGCAACGTCCTGCATGCGCGCCCGGCTGGGTTCCATGCCACCCGCGAGCCGATTCAGGTCGGCACGGAAATCTATGGCCACGCGGGCCTGGAGGCCGATGTCGAGATCCAGGAGCTGATGCTGGCTGCGCTGCAGGCGGCGGGGCTGTCGGATATCCGCATCGACCTGTGCCATGCTGGCATCCTGGAGGCGCTGCTGGAAGGCCTGCCTTCGATCCGAAAGATCGAAGATGCCCTGTTCGCGGCGCTGGAAACCAAGGACAGTTCGGCCCTGCGCGAAATCACGCAAGGCATGCCCCAGACCGAGCGCGACGCTCTGCTGGCGCTGCCGACGCTGTACGGTGGCGTCGAAGTCCTCGACCGCGCGCGCGCCACGCTGCCCGCCAGCCCGGCGATCGGGCGCGCACTGGATGAGCTCGCGGCATTGGCGACGCAGGTGCGCGGCGCCAGCGTCAACGTCGACCTGTCCGATCTGCGCGGCTACCACTATCACAGCGGTGTGATGTTTACGGCGTATGTGGCGGGGCTTCCAAACTATGTGGCGCGGGGCGGCCGCTATGACAAGGTTGGCGAGGCCTTTGGCCGCGCGCGTCCGGCCACCGGCTTTTCGCTGGACCTGCGCGAGGTGGCTGCACTGTCACCCATTGAAGTGCGTGCCCAGGCAGTTTTCGCACCTTGGGATGCGGATCCGGCGCTTCGTGCCGCGATCGTCGCGCTGCGGGCCGCCGGGGAGATCGTGATCCAGTCGCTGCCCGGGCATACCAATGAACTCGACGAGTTCAATTGCGACCGTCAACTCGTGCGCCAGGATGCTGGCTGGGTTGTTGTGCCGCGCTGAGCCTTGATACCGGTCATTTGCCCAAAAAGCGAGAATCGACCGGCAACGAGAGTAGAATACGTTTTTAACCTATTGACCAAAGCAATATGTCCGCATCCGCAGTAGGCCAGGGACGCAACGTCGTCGTGATCGGCACCCAGTGGGGTGACGAAGGCAAAGGAAAAATCGTCGATTGGCTTACCGACCATGCAAAGGGCGTGGTGCGGTTCCAGGGCGGCCACAACGCTGGCCACACCCTGATCATCGGCGGCAAGAAGACCATCCTGCGATTGATCCCGTCGGGGATCATGCGCGAAGGCACGGTCTGCTACATCGGCAACGGTGTGGTGCTGTCGCCCGAAGCCCTGTTCCACGAAATCGAAGAACTCGAATCCGCTGGCCTGGAAGTGCAGAAGCGTCTGCGCATCTCGGAAGCGGCGACGCTGATCCTGCCGTACCACGTGGCCATCGACAAGGCGCGCGAAGCACGCCGCGGCGCCGCCAAGATCGGCACGACTGGCCGTGGCATCGGTCCCGCCTATGAAGACAAGGTGGCTCGCCGCGCGCTGCGCGTGCAGGACCTGTTCGATCCGAAGCAATTCGCCGAGCGCCTGCGCGAAAACCTGGACTTCCACAACTTCATGCTGACGCAGTACCTCGGTGCGGAAGCCGTGGACTACCAGCAGACGCTCGACGCCGCGCTAGCCTTCGCGCCGCGCCTGGCGCCGATGGTCGCGGACGTGTCGGCCGAGCTCTACGCGGTCAATGCCGCCGGTGGCAACCTGATGTTCGAGGGCGCGCAAGGCACGCTGCTCGACGTGGACCACGGCACGTACCCGTACGTCACCTCCAGCAACTGCGTGGCTGGTGCGGCTGCCGCAGGGGCCGGCGTGGGACCGGGTCGCCTGAACTACATCCTGGGCATCACCAAGGCATACTGCACGCGCGTTGGTGCGGGTCCGTTCCCGAGCGAGCTGTACGACAACGACAATCCCGCTCGCCAGGATCCCGTCGGCGTGCGGCTTGCCAACGTCGGCAAGGAATTCGGCTCGGTGACTGGCCGTCCGCGCCGCACCGGCTGGCTGGATGCCGCCGCGCTCAAGCGCTCGGTGCAGATCAACGGTGTCTCGGGCCTGTGCCTGACCAAGCTCGACGTGCTCGATGGCCTGGAAAGCATCGGCCTGTGCGTGGGCTACAAGCTCGATGGCAAGACCGTGGACATCCTGCCGCGCGGTTCGGATGCCGTGGCGCGCTGCGAACCGGTCTACGAAGAGTTCCCTGGCTGGAACGAGTCGACCTTCGGCGTGAAGTCGTGGGACGCGCTGCCGGAAGCCGCACGCAACTACCTGAAGCGCGTGGAGGAAGTGGTCGGCATTCCGATCGACATGATTTCGACCGGCCCGGATCGCGACGAGACGATCCTGCTGCGTCATCCGTACCTGGCCTGACCCGGCGTACACAGGTTGCCAAGGCCGCGCGCCACAAGCGCAGCGGCTCAGCAATAACAAATCGGCCCGCGCAAGCGGGCCGAGCCATATCGGTCAACCGACCAGAAGAACAAGCGAGTCAATCATGAATCAGCCAACAAACGACGATGAGAACCTGTGGGTATCCTGGGATGAATACCATCGCCTGATCGCACGTCTGTCGCTGAACGTGCACGAGTCGGGCTGGAAGTTCGACAAGATCCTGTGCCTGGCGCGCGGTGGCCTGCGCGTGGGCGACCAGATGTCGCGCATCTTCGATGTGCCGCTGGCCATCCTGGCAACCAGCAGCTACCGCGAGGCCGCGGGCACCCTGCAAGGCGATCTCGATATCGCGCAGTACATCACCATGACGCGCGGCGAGCTCGCCGGCAAGATCCTGCTGGTGGACGATCTGGTCGATTCAGGGGTGACTCTGGAGCGCGTGGGGCGGCATCTGAAAGAGCGCTATCCCGCCGTGACGGAAGTCCGTTCCGCGGTGCTCTGGTACAAGGACTGCTCCAAGGTCAAGCCTGACTACCACGTGACCTTCCTGCCGTCGAACCCCTGGATTCACCAGCCGTTCGAGGAATACGACACGCTGCGCCCGCATAACCTTGCAGCCTGGCTCAAGCGCGGCAAGCGCGCGCCGGAAGACGGCACGCAAGGCTGACGCCGTCGTGAAACAGGCGGCCCCGCCCAAGGGCCGCTCCGATCAGACTTCAGTAGCCGACCGTGAAACGCTGGCGCGGATGCGCTGGCTTCTCGATCTCGTCGAGCATGGCGATCGCGTAGTCTTCCATCGTGATCCAGCTCTTGCCGGCAGCATCCGCCAGCAACGCATCCTGGCCCACACGGTATTTGCCGGTGCGCTCGCCCGGCTCGAACAAGGCCGACGGCGACAGGAAGGTCCAGTCAAGATCCGATTTTCCGCGCAAGGCATCGAGGAAGTCGCGGCCTGCCTGCGCCTCGCCTTTGTATGCCGCCGGGAATCCCGGTGTATCCACGAGTTGCGTGCCAGGCGCGACGAACAGGCTGCCGGCGCCGCCAACCACGAGCAGGCGCGAGACGCCCGCTGCCTTGACGGGGCCGATGACCTGCGGTGCCTTCAGTTGCTCGAACCGTGCTGTGCTGATGGCCACATCGTGGCCAGCCAGGGCGGCCGCCAAAGCGTGGCTGTCCGTTGCGTCGACATCGCGTGTGATCAGGCCTTTGCGAACAGGCAAGTGGCTGGCCGTGCGGGCCAGGGCGGTGACGCGGTGGCCACGGCGCAGGGCTTCGTCGATCAGGCGGGTTCCCACGCGGCCGGTGGCGCCGATGATGGCAATGTTCATGTTTGCTCCTTCTTTGTCAGGGTAAGGGTCGGTCAGGTAAATGCCGCGTCGTGCGTGGCGGCTCCGATATGAAACTGATGTGGTTACACATCAGGGCAAAAAAATCAGCGCTTGCGGCGCCGGGCGGCATGCTCGACATCGGCGAGCATGCCGGCAATGGTGATCTCCGCCAAGGCATTGTCCATGGCGGACTGGGCCCGGTCCGCGACCAGTCGAAGGGCGCCGGTGATCTCCCTGCCTACCATGCATGCCGGATTCGGGGCGCTCTGGTGCAGGGCGATCAGTGCAGTGGTTTCGACTGCCCGGAACACGTCCAGCAAGGTAATGCGTTCAGCCGGGCGCGCCAGCGCCGAGCCACCGGTGCTGCCCATGGTGCTGGTGACAAGTCCGGCTTCGGCCAGTTGTCCGATCAGCCGCCGGATCAGCGCCGGATTGGTTCCGACGCTGCCGGCGATCAGCGATGACGGCAGCGGCTCGCTGGCGCTTGCTAGCAAGGTAAGGATATGGACGGCGACGGCGAACCGGCTGCTTGTGCTCATGGTCGGAATGGTAATGTAAAACCATGATAGTTACAGATTCGGTGGTCTGTCAATCCGTCGGGGCGTGTCGCATGTGTTAGTGTGCGGCGACATGACGGACGTTGCGATTTGTGTCGGAAGGGTGGCAGGAGAATGCCGGAATCGCCACTGAAACTGATACACTCGCCTGCAGTGCAGTCATTTGGCTGCCACAGATCAACAAAGGGCATGCGGTCTGACCAGACTGCGAATCGAGGAGTGCAAGTTGCCGGATCAGATGTGCGAGGCGAGAGCGGAAAACAAAAAACCCGCAGGCTTTAAAAGCGCTGCGGGTTTCTCGCTGATCTGGTGCCCAGGAGAGGACTCGAACCTCCACAGTGTTGCCACCGCTAGGACCTGAACCTAGTGCGTCTACCAATTCCGCCACCTGGGCAGGTGTCGAAACAACCGAAGCGCTCATTATAGAGAGTGCGGAAATTTTGTCAAATAGTTTTCACAAAAAATTGAATCAAAACAACTATCCGATCCCTAGCCGGGAAGAAATCCTTGGCGTACTGAGAACATCGGGGTCGCCCCAGTCGGCCGGCGATATTGCCAAGGCTCTGTCCGTCACGCGCAAGGAGCATGACGGATTCCAGAAACGCCTGGCCGCGATGGAACGCGACGGGCAGATCGAGCTGAATCGCAAGGGCCGCTATGAACTGGCCCATCAACCGAACTTCGTCACCGGCCGCGTGCAGGGGCACCGAGACGGTTTTGGCTTCCTGATTCGCGACGACGGCGAAGACGACATCTTCCTGCCGGAACGCGAGTTGCAGAAGGCCATGCACAACGACCGCGCGCAGGTGCGCGTGGTTGGCTACGACCGCCGCGGCCGCCCGGAAGGGCAGATCGTGGAGATCATCGAGCGCGCCAACCGCTACGTGATCGGTCGCCTGCTCAGCGAGGGCGGCGTGCTGGTGGTGGCGCCCGAGGACAAGCGCATCAGCCAGGACATCCTGATTCCGCCGAAGGCGCAGGGCAAGGCGCGCGTGGGGCAGGTGGTCAGTGTCGAGCTGATCGAATATCCGGATCGCTATGTGCAGCCGGTCGGCCGCGTGGTGGAAGTGCTGGGCGAAATCGATGATCCCGGCATGGAGATCGAGATCGCGGTGCGCAAGTACGGTGTGCCGCATGCGTTCTCGGATGCGGCGGCCAAGGAAGCCTCGGCGCTGCCCGACGAGGTGCGGCAAGCCGACCTCGATCACCGCATCGACCTGCGCGACGTGGCGCTCGTCACGATCGATGGCGAAGATGCGCGCGACTTTGACGATGCCGTTTACTGCGAGCCGGTGAAGATCGGCCGCACCAAGGGCTGGCGCCTGATCGTCGCCATTGCCGACGTATCGCACTACGTGCGGCCCGGTACGCCACTGGATGCCGATGCGCTCGACCGCGCCACCTCGGTGTATTTCCCACGCCGGGTGATCCCGATGCTGCCGGAGAAGCTGTCCAACGGCCTGTGCTCGCTCAACCCGCAGGTCGACCGCCTGTGCATGGTGTGCGATGCGGTGATTACCGCCAAGGGGGAACTGAAGGGCTATCAGTTCTATCCTGCCGTGATGCATTCGAAGGCACGGCTGACCTACAACGAGGTCTGGTCGATCCTGTCGAACACCAAGGGCCCGGAGGCGCACAAGCGCGCCGACCTCGTGCCTTACCTGCAGAACCTGTACGAGTTGTTCCAGGTCCTGCTCAAGGCGCGGCGTGCGCGCGGCGCGATCGATTTCGATACCACCGAGACGTATATCGTCTGCAACGCGCAGGGCAAGATCGAACAGATCCTGCCGCGCACGCGCAACGACGCGCACCGGCTGATCGAGGAGTGCATGCTGACGGCCAACGTCTGCGCGGCCGATTTCCTCGAGCGCTTCAAGCACCCGGCGCTGTATCGGATCCACGCGGGCCCGAGCGAGGAAAAGCTGAAGAACCTGCGCGAGTTCCTGAGAACCTCCGGCCTGTCGCTCGGTGGCGGCGACAAGCCGCAGGCGTCCGATTACGCCGAGGTGATGGACAAGATCAAGTCGCGGCCCGACGCGCCGATGCTGCAGACCATGCTGCTGCGCTCGATGCAGCAGGCGGTCTACAGCCCGGACAATATCGGCCACTTCGGCCTGGCCTACGAGGCCTACGCGCACTTCACCAGCCCGATCCGCCGCTATCCCGACCTGCTGGTGCACCGTGCCATCAAGGCGATCCTGGCCCACACCAAGTACCAGCCGGCTTTCGCGCACGGCACCGAGTTCAATACCGCGGTGTCGCCCAAGGCACGGCGCCTGCAGGCCAAGGACGCCGAGCAGAAGGCAGAGCTGACCGCGGCGCGTGCGCGGCGCAATGAAGCCATCTGGGACGAACTCGGGTTGCATTGCTCGGCCAACGAGCGCCGCGCCGACGAGGCGTCGCGCGATGTCGAAGCCTGGCTCAAGTGCTACTTCATGCGCGACAAGCTGGGCAGCGACTTTGCCGGCACCGTCAGCGCCGTGACGTCGTTCGGCATCTTCGTGCAGCTCGACGAGCTGTACGTGGAGGGCCTGGTGCACGTCACCGAACTCGGCAGCGACTACTTCCAGTACGACGAAGCGCGCAACGAACTGCGTGGCGAGCGTACCGGCATCCGTTATCGCCTGACCGACCGCGTGCGCGTGCAGGTGTCGCGCGTGGACCTGGATGCGCGCAAGATCGACTTCCGCCTGGTGCAGGAGCCGTCGGCCAAGACCCTGCGCGCTCGCGCCGGCGTGTCCGAGCCGCCGCGCGTGCCGGCCGCGCATGCGGTGCCGGCACGCAAGAAGGGGCGGCAACTGGCGGCCCTGCTGGGCGGGACTTCCAAGCCGGAGGAGTCGTTCGACGAGACGCTCGATCGCGTGATCGAAGAGCAGCCGGTGTTCGAGGCGGTGATCACGCCGCTGCCGCCGCACGTCAAGACCGGCGGCAAGCCGGCCAAGCGTGCCGCCAAGCCCAAGCCGGGCCATCTGGAGAAGCCGCGCAAGCCGGGTTCGAAGACGCACGCCGCAAAGGCCGCGGGCAAGACTTCGCGCCCGCCTCGCAAGCGTTGATCGGGGCTGTCCGGGGCGCGCGGTAATAGCATTCCCGGACAGCGCGCAGCAAGCGTGCTGGCGAGCCGGGCAGGGCGAGTACAATCGCGCCATGGCTAAACAAAAACTTCTGATCGGCTTTCACGCCGTGACCGCGCGCTTGCGCCAGGACGCCAAGGGCGTTACCGATGTCTATGTCGAGGCATCGCGCCGCGACCGCCGCATGCAGGACTTCATCCGCCTGGCCGAAGGCCTGGGCGTTCGTCTGCACCCCGTCGATGCCGAGCGCCTGCGCGGCATGGCCGGCACCGATCGTCACCAGGGCGTGGTGGCGCGCGCCGAAGACGTGTCGCTGGCACTGAATCTCGACGAACTGCTGGATGGCATTGAAGGCACCCCGCTGCTGCTGGTGCTCGATGGCGTGACCGATCCTCATAACCTCGGCGCTTGCCTGCGCGTGGCGGACGGCGCCGGTGCGCACGCCGTGATCGCGCCCAAGGACCGCAGCGTCGGGCTGAACACCACGGTGGCGAAGGTGGCCAGCGGTGCGGCCGAGACCGTGCCCTATATCACCGTGACCAATCTGGCCCGCACGCTGCGCGAACTGCAGGAACGCGGCATCTGGGTGGTCGGCACGGCCGACGGCACCGACAAGACGCTTTACGACGTGGACCTGAAGGGGCCAATGGCCATCGTCATGGGTGCCGAAGGCGAGGGCATGCGCCGCCTCACGCGCGAGACCTGCGACGAGCTGGTCGGCATTCCGATGCTTGGCGGCGTCGAAAGCCTCAATGTGTCGGTGGCCAGCGGGGTCTGCCTGTACGAGGCCGTGCGCCAGCGGCGCCTGAAGTAAGTGTCTTCAAAACCTACGCGCCGCGATAACGCGGCGCGTGCCAGGCTGGCAGGTGGCGTCGATTCTGACGCCCGCCACTATTCTGCAAACAGGTCCGGTCCAAACACCTCGTAGTGGATACGCGTCTCCCGGACCCCCAGATCCTTCAGTGGCGCGCAGCGCTGACCGCATGACCTTTGATCCTCTGATCCCCACCTCGTCTCCATGGCCCGGCCTGGAAGAAGCTCGGGACCTGATCGCCCAGGCGCGCAGCGTGTTCGTGCTGACCGGTGCGGGCATTTCCGCCGAATCGGGCGTGCCGACATTTCGCGATGCGCTGACTGGGCTTTGGGCCCGCTTCGATCCGGAAGAACTGGCAAGCGAGGAAGCCTACCGCCGCCAGCCCGCGCTTGTGTGGGAGTGGTACCAGCACCGGCGCGAACTGGTCGCGGCCGCCCGTCCGAATCCGGCGCACTATGCGCTGGCTGCGCTGGCCGCACAGAAGCCGGTGACGCTGGTGACGCAGAATGTCGACGGCCTGCACCAGCGCGCAGGCAGCGAGCATGTGATCGAGTTGCACGGCAACCTGTTCGCCAACCAATGGCTGAACGGATGCGGACGCTGTGACGAGGCCACCGCCATTCCCGGCGACCCGCCACGCTGCAGCCTGTGCGGCGCGCTGATGCGGCCCGGTGTGGTGTGGTTCGGCGAGGACTTGCCGCGCGTGGCGCGCTTCCGCGCCGAGCATGCTGCCGAGACTGCCGACCTGTGCCTGGTGGTGGGGACGTCGGGGCTGGTGTATCCGGCGGCCGGGTTGCCCGGCCTGGCCAAAGATCACGGCGCGCGGGTCGTCGTGGTGAATCCGCAGCCGTCGGTGCTGGACCAGACCGCCGACGTCGTGCTGCCAGCGGCGGCAGGGGCATGCCTGCCGCTGCTCTGGCCGCCATCCGGCCCCGAGGCGGAGCCGGATTAAGCGACGGGCTTCAGGCTTTTAGCCAGCGATTTCCGCGACCAGCTTTTCCAGCTTGATCGCGTCCGCCGCAAACTGGCGGATGCCTTCGGCGAGCTTCTCGGTGGCCATGGCATCTTCATTCAGCTGCCAACGGAACGCGGGCTCGTCCGCCGGAATGCGCGCAACGTTGCCGGCCTGCGCCAGGTCGACCGACAGCTTGCGTTCCACAGTGCCTTCGGTACTGGCTAATTGCTCGAGCAGATCGGGACTGATGGTGAGCAGGTCGCTGCCGGCCAGGGCCAGGATCTGCGCGGGGCTGCGGAAGCTCGCGCCCATCACTTCGGTCGAGTAACCGAACTTCTTGTAGTAGTCGTAGATCTGGCGCACCGAGCGCACGCCTGGATCGTTGTCGCCGGCATTGGCGGCAGCGTCCCACTGATCGCCTGCTTGCTTCTTGTACCAGTCGAGAATCCGGCCCACAAACGGCGAGATCAGCTGTGCGCCGGCCTCGGCGCAGGCGACGGCCTGCACCAGCGAGAACAGCAGCGTCATGTTGCAGCGGATGCCTTCGCGCTGCAGGATCTCCGCCGCGCGGATGCCTTCCCAGGTCGATGCAATCTTGATCAGCACGCGCTCTCGGGCCACGCCGCGCTGCTCGTACAGGCGGATCAGGTGCCGGGCTTTCTCGACCGTTGCACCGGTGTCGAACGACAAGCGGGCATCGACTTCGGTCGACACGCGCCCCGGCACGATGGCGAGGATCTCGCAGCCAAAAGCAATCAGCACGCCATCCATCACGGCATCGACGCCGCCTTCGTCGTGGTAATCGCGTACGGCCTGTTCGAGCAGCCCGCGGTACTCGGGCTTCTGCACGGCCTTGAGGATCAGCGACGGATTGGTGGTGGCGTCCTGGGGGGTGTACTGCTTCATCAACTGGAAGTCGCCGGTATCGGCCACGACCGTGGTGAACTGCTTGAGTTGTTCGAGCTGGTTCATGATCGGTATGTCGTTGCAGTCGTCATGTTGAGGCGGAGAGGGCGGCGGTCCGTCAGGGCCGTGCGTGCCTTCCGGGCCATTGTACCGTCGCGCGCAAGCCGGGCCGCCGCAATCCGCTACACTACGCGTTTTCTTCCCCAAGCCATCTGGCTGTTGTCATGACTCAGGATGAACTCAAGGCGCTGGTGGCGCAAGCCGCGGCCGACTACGTGAAGCAGGAAGTCCCGGCGGGCGCGGTGCTCGGCGTCGGTACCGGTTCCACTGCCAATCTTTTCATTGACGCCGTGGCGGCGTTCAAGGAACGCTTCGCGGGTGCGGTATCCAGCTCGGAGGCATCCACGCGCCGGCTGCAGCAGCATGGTTTCAAGGTGCTGGACCTGAACGAAGTCGACGATATCCCGGTTTATGTCGACGGCGCTGACGAAGTCGACGCCAGCGGCGCGATGATCAAGGGCGGCGGCGGCGCGCTGACGCGCGAGAAGATCGTGGCCTCGGTCGCGGGCCGTTTCGTGTGCATCGCGGATGGCAGCAAGCTGGTGCAGACCATGGGCGCGTTCCCGCTGCCCGTCGAAGTGATTCCGATGGCACGTGCTGCCGTGGCACGCCAGCTGGCCGCGCTCGGTGGCCAGCCGCGCTTGCGCATGAACAAGGACGGCGGAATCTACAAGACCGACAACGGCAATGTGATTCTGGACGTGGCCGGGCTGAAAATTACGGATCCGCGCGGGCTGGAGCAGTCCGTCAACCAGATCCCGGGCGTGGTGACGGTCGGCCTGTTCGCGCTGCGTGGCGCGAACGTGCTGCTGCTGGGCACGGGGGACGGCGTCCAGCGCACCGACTTCTGATCCAACGGCGCTGACGCGCCGATGGCAAAAAGGGGTGCCGCCGGCACCCCTTTTTCATTTGGCTGGTCCGGATACTCAGGCCGACGGCGGCACGTAGCCCTGAGCCTGGTCCGCGCCTTCGCCGAAGAAGTACTTCTCGGTCTGCTTGAGCAGGTACTGGCGCGCACGGGCGTCAGCCATGTTCAGGCGGTTCTCGTTGATGAGCATGGTCTGGTGCTTGAGCCAGCCGGCCCAGGCTTCCTTCGAGACGCTTTGCCAGATCTTCTTGCCGAGTTCGCCGGGCAGCGGCGGGAGATCGAGCCCTTCGGCTTCCTTGTTCAGCTTGATGCAGTGGACCATGCGGGCCATGGGAACTCCTTCTTGTAGGTTGGCGTGAGCGGGGCGGCACGGCGGGTTCATGCCAGGTGCCGCGCGCTCGCGATTCTGTATTTCAGTCGACGACCGGTGCGCTATTGTAGCCAAGCAAGGCAGAGGCACCGCCGCCTGGCGGCATTGCCCCTACGGTTCTACAGTTTTTTCATGAGCACCATCGACTTGCGCTGCCAGTTGTAGAGCTTGCGCTTGTCTTCCGGCAGGTCATCCACCGTGGCGTGGACGAAGCCGCGCTTGAGGAACCAGTGTTCGGTCCGCGTGGTGAGCACGAACAGGCGCTCCAGCCCGAGCGAGCGAGCGCGCCGTTCGATGCGCTTGAGCAGGCGTTCGCCATCGCCAGTGCCTTGTGCTTCGGACGACACCGTCAGGCAGGCCATCTCGCCCATGTTCTCGCGCGGGTAGTCGTACAGCGCGGCGCAACCGAACAGCACGCCGTCGTGCTCGATCACCGAGAAGTTGGCGATGTCGCGCTCGATCAGGTGCCGGCCGCGCGGGACCAGCGTGCCGTCCTGCTCGAGCGGAGCGATCAGCTGCAGGATGCCGCCGACATCGTCCAGCGTGGCTTCACGCAGGCTTTCCAGGTCCGTGTCGGAGATCATGGTGCCGACGCCATCGTGCAGGAACAGCTCCAGCAGCACCGAGCCGTCCAGCGAATAGGGGATCAGGTGCGCGCGGGGCACGCCGCCCTTGAGCGCCTTGACCAGGTGCTCCAGGTAGAAGCCGACGTCGGGCGTCAGGTGGTTGTTCTGCAGGCGCTCAACGGCGGTGCGCAGCGACATTTCCTTCATCAGCTTGCCGACCGGATCGAGCACGCCCGGCACTTCGGTGATGAAGATAAGCTTGTCGGCCTTCAGCGTGGTGGCCGTGGCGCTGGCCACGTCTTCCATGGACAGGTTGAAGGCCTGCCCCGTGGGCGAGAAACCCAGCGGCGAGAACAGCACGATCTTGCCATGCGACAGCGACATGCGCACCGATTCGCCATCGATCTTGCGCACCAGGCCGGTGTGCTGGTAGTCCACGCCGTTGACGATGCCCACCGGCCGGGCCGTGACGAAGTTGCCCGAGATCACCGACAGCTGGGCGCCCGCCATCGGCGTGTTGGGCAGCCCCTGGCTGAAGGCGGCCTCGATATCCAGGCGCAGTTCACCGGAGGCCTCCTTGGCGCATTCGAGCGCGGCGTTGTCGGTGATGCGCACGCCATCGGCAAACTGGGACTCGACATGGCGCAGCGCCAGCTGTTCTTCCACCTGCGGGCGCGAGCCATGCACCAGCACGATCTGCATGCCCATGGCATGCAGCAGTGCCACGTCGTTGACCAGTGCGTTGAGTACGCCGGCCTTGACCAGTTCGCCGTCGAAGGCGATCACGAAGGTCTTGCCGCGGAACGCGTGAATGTAGGGCGCGACGGTACGCAGCCAGTCGACGAACTGCTGGTGGTCGGGCGCGCCGCGCTCGCCGACTTCAGTCTGGGGCGCACCCGTGGCGGGCTGCGATTCGGTGGCAGGCTGGGGCTCGGCCGGCTCGGAAGGAGCCGGTGCCTGCGGTGGCGTGTCGGTTCTGGCGTTCATGCCGCGGATTATAATCCCGGCCAATGTCAGAACAACGTCCCGCCAAGCCTTCTTCGCCACGCCAGCCAGCCGCCGGCGCACGGCCCGCCCCCCGACACGACGGCCGCGCCGAGCAGCGCCCGCCATCCCGCCCCGGACCTCGGCCCGAACGCGCGCCCGAACGCGCGCCCGGCGGGGAGGCGCAGTCCGGGCGCCGGCGCGCGCCACGCCCGCCGCGACAGGCCAATCCGCTGCCGCCGATCACGTTTCCCGAAGCGCTGCCAGTCTCGGCCCGCCGCGACGAGATCGCGGCCGCGCTGCAGGCCAACCAGGTCGTCATCGTGTCCGGCGAGACCGGTTCGGGCAAAACCACGCAGCTGCCCAAGATCTGCCTGTCGATCGGGCGCGGCCCCGGGCGCGAAGGCGGCGGCCTGATCGGCCACACCCAGCCGCGACGCATTGCCGCTACGTCGACCGCCAAGCGCATCGCGCAGGAACTCGGCTCGCCGGTGGGCGAGCACGTGGGCTACCAGGTGCGCTTCAATGACGCGCTGTCGGCGGGCGCCTCGGTCAAGCTGATGACCGATGGCATCCTGCTGGCCGAAACGCAGAATGATCCGCTGCTGCGCGCGTACGACACCATCATCATCGACGAGGCGCACGAACGCAGCCTGAACATCGACTTCCTGATCGGCTATCTGAGGCAGATCCTGCCCAAGCGGCCCGATCTCAAGGTGATCATCACGTCGGCGACGATCGATGCGCAGCGCTTTGCCGCCCATTTCTCGGTGGATGGCAAGCCGGCTCCAGTCATCGAGGTCAGCGGGCGGCTGTATCCGGTGGAGATCCGCTACCGGCCGATCCGGCAGGATGCGCCCGCAGACAGCCCGCCAAAGAGCGCCCAGGCCCGCGAGCGTGACCTGTACGACGGCATCGTCGATGCCGTGGACGAGCTATCGCGCCTGGGCCCCGGCGACGTGCTGGTGTTCCTGCCGGGCGAACGCGAGATCCGCGAGGCCGCCGAGGCGCTGCGCAAGCATCATCCGCCGCACACGGAAATCCTGCCGCTGTTCGCGCGCCTGTCGGTGCAGGAGCAGGAGCGCGTGTTCAAGCCGTCCAATGCACGCCGCATCGTGCTGGCAACTAACGTCGCCGAGACCTCGCTGACGGTGCCGGGCATCCGCTACGTGGTCGATACGGGGCTCGCTCGCGTCAAGCGCTATTCCTACCGCAACAAGGTTGAACAGCTGCAGATCGAGTCGATTTCGCAGGCGGCTGCCAACCAGCGCGCCGGCCGCTGCGGACGCGTGGCCGATGGGGTTTGTATCCGGCTCTATGAGGAATCGGATTTCGTCGGCCGCGTGCGCTTTACGGATCCGGAGATCCTGCGTTCCTCGCTGGCCGCGGTGATCCTGCGCATGAAGGCGCTGCGGCTGACGGATATCGAAGCGTTCCCGTTCATCGAGCCGCCGCTGGGCCGGGCCGTCGCCGACGGCTACCAGCTGCTGCAGGAACTTGGCGCGGTGGACGACGCCAACCAGCTCACGGGCACCGGCCGCCAGCTCGCCAAATTACCGCTGGACCCGCGCGTGGCGCGCATGATCCTGGCCGCGCGCGAGCAGCATTGCCTGCGCGAGGTGCTGGTCATTGCCAGCGCGCTGTCGGTGCAGGATCCGCGCGAGCGTCCGCAGGAAGCGCAGGAGGCGGCCGACCAGGCGCATCGAAAGTTCATGGACGAGAAGTCCGAGTTCCTGGGCTGGGTCAAGCTCTGGAAATGGTTCGAAGAGGCCATTGCGCACAAGAAATCCAACCGGCAACTGCAGGACCTCTGTCGCGCGAGCTTCCTGTCCCATGTGCGGCTGCGCGAGTGGCGCGACGTACATTCGCAGTTGCTGACCACGGTAACGGAGCAGGGCTGGCGCCTGAACGACAGCGAACCGACTTTCGAGCAACTGCACAAGGCCTTGCTGACCGGCCTCCTGGGCAACATCGGCTGCCGCATCGAGGACAGCGACGGCAAGGGTCGCGAATACCTTGGCGCGCGCGGCATCAAGTTCCACTTGTGGCCGGGCTCGCTGATTGCGCGCAAGGTGGGCCGCTGGGTCATGGCGTCCGAACTGGTCGAGACCAGCCGACTGTTTGCGCGCACGCTCGCGCGCATCGAGCCGGAGTGGCTGGAACAGGTCGGGCGCCATTTGCTCAAGGTGAGCTGGAGCGACCCGCACTGGGAAAAGAAGGCCGGGCAGGTGCTGGCACTGGAACGCGCCACGCTGTACGGGCTGGTGGTGTACCAGCACCGCCGGGTCCACTACGGCCCGATGAACCCGACCGAAGCGCGCGAGATATTTATCCGCCGCGCTCTGGTCGAGGGCGAGTTCGACACGCGCCTGCCGTTCTATGCGCACAACCAGCGGCTCGTGCGCGAGATCGAGAACCTCGAGCACAAGTCGCGCCGCCAGGACGTACTGGTCGACGATGAGCTGATCTACGCGTTCTACGATCGCGCGATTCCGGCCGATATCTGCCAGCAGACTACGTTCGAGCAGTGGTACCAGGCCGAAAGCGCCAGGGACCGCAAGCTGCTCTACCTCAACCGCGATGAGCTGATGCGGCACGAGGCGGCCGGCATCACCACGGACCTGTTCCCCAAGACCCTGTCGGTGGCTGGTGTCGACATGGGCCTGACTTACCATTTCGAACCCGGCAGCCACCGCGACGGCGTCACGCTGGCCGTGCCGCTCTACGCGCTCAACCAGGTGCGCCCGGAGCGGGCGGAGTGGCTGGTGCCGGGCATGATCAAGGAAAAGGTCCACCTGCTGCTCAAGTCGCTGCCGCAGAAGCTGCGCCGCCACTGCGTGCCGCTGCCGGACTACGCCGCCAGTTTCGTGGCGCGGCGCCCGTTCGGCGAAGGCGAGCTGGTCGATGTCCTGATAGCTGACATTCGCGAGCAGACCGGCACGATGGTGAAACGTGCCGATTTCAAGCCGGAAACGCTGTCCGCGCACCACTTCATGAATTTCAAGGTGGTCGACGAACACGGCCGCCAGCTCGACATGGGGCGCAACCTGGCGCAGTTGCGCGCGGAATTGGGCGGCCAGGCGCAGCAGTCGTTCCAGAACATTGCCGCGCGCGACGTGCCGGCCGCCGAGGCCGGCCAGTACGAAGGTTTGACGTCCTGGTCGTTCGGCGAGCTGCCCGACCTGCTGGAAATCCGCAAGGGCAACCAGACGCTGTTTGGCTACCCGGCACTGGTCGACAGGGGCACGCATTGCGACGTGGAAGTTTTCGATGATCCGCAGGAAGCCGAGCGCATCCACCATGCGGGACTGCGCCGGCTGTTCGCGCTGCAGTTGCGCGAGCCGGTCAAGTTCATCGAGAAGAACATCCCCGGCATGCAGCAGATGGCCATGCAGTACATGACGCTGGGCACGCAGGAGATGCTGCGCGACCAGATCGTGTTGCTGGCGCTGGAACGCGCCTGCCTGCAGGCGCCGCTGCCGCGCAACGACGCCGAGTTCAGCGCCCGCAAGGACGAGGGGCGGGCCAGGCTGTCGCTCCTGGCGCAGGAGATCGCGCGGCTGGCCGGCACCATCCTGGCCGAATACGCGGGGCTGCCGCGCAAGTTGCTGCAGGCGAAGCCTTTCGGTACGGCCTATACCGATATGGAGGGCCAACTCGGCCGTCTGGTGGGCAAGCAATTCCTGATCGAAACGCCGTACACGCAGCTCGTGCATTTCCCGCGCTACCTGAAGGGCATCGCCATGCGCGTGGACAAGCTCAAGGGCGACCCGGCGCGCGACACGCAGCGCATGCAGGAGATGATGCCGTTGCTGCAGCAGTGGCAGCGCGCCGAGAAGCAACAGCGGTCGCAAGGCAAGGGTGCCGCGGATGCCAGGCTGGATGAGTTCCGGTGGATGCTGGAAGAACTGCGCATTGCACTGTTTGCCCAGGAACTGCGTACGCCGGTCCCGATGTCCGTCAAGCGCTTGCAGAAGGTCTGGGAGGCTATGCAGCGATAAGCTGCGTGGCCTTGCCGGGCGAATTGGCACGAAGGGCGTAGAGATATGTAACCAATTGTGAAAGTCTTGTCCGTGGTCAGTTCGCCGGTCATCTGGGCGCCCCTGCGAAACGTTAGAATGTGCGATTCCGCCCTTGGATTGACTGGACTTATGCTCGTGTTGCGTCGTGTTGTTGCTGGTGTGTTGACGGTCGGCTCCCTGGCCCTGGGGCTGATGGCTTCGCCGGCTTCGGCGGAAGTCGTGGTGGTGCTCAATTCAGGTGATGCAACCGTCACGCTGATCGACAAGGACACGCAGAAGGTGCTTGAAACCTTCCCGGTCGGCAAGGAGCCTCATCACCTGATCGCCACCCCGGATGAAAAGTCCCTGATCGTGGCGAATGCCGTGGGCAATGATTTGGTCTTCCTGGATCCGGTCACCGGCAAGGTTCAGCAGCGGGTGCCCGGCATCGACGATCCCTACCAGATCGGTTTTTCGCCGGACCAGAAGTGGTTCATCACCACGGGAAACCGGCTCGACCGCGTCGATCTCTACCGCTGGGACGGCAAGGCGCTGAAGATGGCCAAGCAGTTCCCGCTGGCCAAGACGCCGAGCCATATCGCCTACACCGCCGACAGCCGTATTGCATTCATTACGCTGCAGGACTCGAACGAGGTCGTCGCCATCGACCTGGCCACGCAGAACGTGATGTGGCGCATGGACGCCGGCTCGGCGCCGGCGGGTATCTGGGTCACGCCTGACCAGCGCTACCTGCTGGTCGGCATGACGGGCGCGGATTATGTGGCCGTGATCGACTGGCGCACCCGTACCATCGTGAAGCAGATCCAGACCGGCAAGGGCGCGCACAACTTCCGTGCGGTGGGCGACAAGCGCCACCTGTTCCTGAGCAACCGCGTGACCGGGAGCATCAGCATCATCGATCAGCAGACCCTGACCAAGGTGGGCGACATTACCGGCCTGCCGCCCGGTCCGGACGACATGGAACTGACTGCCGACGGCAAGACGCTGTGGGTGACGTTCCGCTGGGCACGCGCGGTGGGCCTGATCGACGTGGCGAATCGCAAGCTGGTCAAGACCATTCGCGTGGGACGTTCTCCCCACGGGATCTATTTCCGCACCCGGGCGCCGCTCTACTGAAGCCGACAGGGCAGGGGAAGCAACATGCGCAAATCCGTCGCGCCTCGCTTGAAAACGCTGCTGGTTGCCCTGGCGACTACAGTCGCGCCGGTGACGGGACTGCAGGCGGCTGATGCGGCGGCGCCGGCCGCAAAAGCCTGCCCGGCGGGAACGCTGTATCTCACGTTCGACACGGGCAGCATGAGCCAGGCCCAGCTGATCGCCGATACGCTGCGCCGCCACCATATCAAGGCCACGTTCTTCCTGGCCAACGAGCCGACCATCAACAAGGACAGCTCGCTCGAGCCCGGTTGGGCACCCTACTGGAAATCACTCGCCGCAGACGGCCATGCCTTCGGCACGCATACCTACGACCACGTCTACCTGCGCAGCGTGCGTGACGGCAAGGTGATCATGCGTCCGCAGTTCGGGGCGCAGGCCGGCAAGGATGTGAGCATGGACGCCGATGGTTTTTGCCGCGAGCTGCAACGCAGCGCGCAGGCGCTGCGTGGCATGACCGGCGTCGACCTGGTGCCGCTGTGGCGCGCGCCGGGCGGCCGCACCGCGCCGCAAACGCTGCAGTGGGCGGAGCAGTGCGGCTTCCGGCATGTAGGCTGGGCGCCGGCCGGGTTCCTGGGCGACGAGCTGTCATCGGAGCGCTACCCGAACCAGGCGCTGCTGGCACGCGCGCTGCGCGACCTGCGCGATGGCGACATCGCCATGGCACACCTCGGCATCTGGTCGCGCAAGGATCCGTGGGCCCCGGGCGTGCTCGAGCCGCTGATTTCCGGCCTGGAGCGCAAGGGCTTCTGCTTTGCCACGCTGCGCGAGCATCCCGCTTACCGGGACTGGATCGCCGCGGCCGGGCAACGCAAGGAGGGCAAGCGCTGATGCTGGACACGCTCAATGGCTGGATTGCCCAACTGGAAGGCTCGCTGTTCCAGGACGTGGTCCTGCCGGTGGTCTACAACCTGGGCTTCGGCGGCTATGCGGAGGATGCATTCACCGGCACCGAGTGGCTGCTGGTAGGCCTGGTGCAGATTGCCGTGATGGTGCTGATCCTGGGGCCGCTGGAAAAGCTGCGTCCGGTCGAGGCCGTGACCGACCGTGCCGGCATTCGCACGGATATCGTCTATACGCTGATCCATCGGCTGGGACTGTTCCGGCTGGCGATGTTCTTCATGCTGGCGCCGCTGTCCGATCTGCTGGAAGGACACCTGCGGCTCGTCGGCTGGCAACGCCTGAACGTGGAGGACTTGTGGCCGGGCGTGACGTCGATCCCGCTGGTCAGCTTCTTCGCCTACCTGTTGTTGTTCGACCTGCTCGACTACTGGTACCACCGCCTGTCGCACACCTACCGCTGGTGGTGGAGCCTGCACGCGGTGCACCACAGCCAGCGCCAGATGACGCTGTGGAGCGACAATCGCAATCACCTGCTCGACGACATGCTGCGCGACCTGGTGTTCGCCGTGGTTGCCATCGCCGTAGGGGTGGAGCCGTCGCAGTACGTGTTGCTGGTAGCGCTGTCACAGCTACTGCAAAGCCTGCAGCACGCCAACCTGCGGCTGCATTTCGGCGCGATCGGCGAGCGCCTGCTGATCTCGCCGCGATTCCACCGCACGCACCACGCCGTGGGAATCGGGCATGAGGCGGCCGGCGTGCCGGCACGCCTCGGTGGCTGCAACTATGGCGTGATCTTCCCGTGGTGGGACATGCTGTTCTGCACGGCGGTCTTCACGCCGGCCTATCATCCGACCGGCATCCGCGACCAGATGCCGCCGCCGACAGGCAAGGGCCGAGACTATGGCGCCGGGCTGCTGGCCCAGCAGTGGTACGGCATCAAGCGTCTGCTGCGCCTCGGCTGAACCGACACGCCGCGTTCCGGGCGGCGTATGCTAGTGTCTCGGTGCGCGTGCATTTTCCGGCGCATTGCACTGTTCCATTCCGACATCCCGCATGAACGACATTTTTCGCTCGTTTGGCCGAGCGCTCGTGAGCCAGTTGCATCCGCGCATGCTGATGCTGACGGTCCTGCCCTTCGTCCTTGCCACGGCCCTCTGGGGCGGCCTGTTCTGGTGGGGCTGGGATCCGATCATGGGCGCGACGCGTTCTTTCCTGGAAGCTTCGGTCCTGACCAGCTGGATCTACAGTGCGCTGGACTGGTTCGGCCTGCAGTCGATGCGAGCCGTGGTCGCGCCGCTATTCGTGGCCGCGCTGGCAGTGCCGCTGGTCATTGCCTCGATGCTGCTGTTCATCAGCCTGTTTTCGGTGCCTGCAGTCGTGCGCCATCTGGAGCGCAGTTATCCGGACCTGGCCAAGGAGCGCGGTGGCAGCATCTTGGGCAGCGTGTTGCAGTCGCTGGGCAGCACGGTGGTGTTCCTGGTGTTGGTGCTGGTGACATTGCCGCTGTGGCTGTTGCCGTTGTTCTTTGCGCTGATCCCGCCCGTGCTGTGGGGTTGGCTGACCTACCGCGTGATGACTTACGACGCGCTGGCTGACCACGCGTCCGCCGAGGAGCGCAAGACCCTGATGCGGCGCCATCGTGTCCCGCTGCTGACGATGGGTGTCGTGGTGGGACTGCTCGGTTCGGCGCCGACGCTGCTGTGGGTGTCATCGGCCGCGGTCATTTTCCTGTTTCCATTTGTGCTGGCGGGCATGCTGTGGCTGTATGTGCTTATCTTCATTTTTTCGGCACTGTGGTTCGGCCACTTCTGCCTGCGCGCGCTGGCGCAACTGCGTGCCGAGCGCGGCGCGGCCGCGCCGCCATCGGCGTCGGCTGGCGACGTGATTGATCTGGCGCCGTCGGACGTGCGCCGCATTGAACATTCCTGAAGCGGGGGCATCATGGGTTTCGGCCTGATCGTCATTGGCGACGAAATACTTTCCGGGCGGCGCGAGGACAAGCACCTGCGCCGCGCCATCGAGCTGCTGGGCGCGCGTGGGCTGAAGCTGGACTGGGCGCAGTATGTCGGCGACGACCGCGACAGCATCACGGCAACGCTGCGCCGCACGCTCGCGGGGCCGGACATCGTGTTCTGCACGGGCGGCATCGGCGCGACCCCGGACGACCATACGCGCCAGTGCGTGGCCGCCGCGCTCGGCGTGCCGCTACAGCTGCATCCCGAGGCGCGCGAGCTGATCGCGCTGCGGATTGCGGAAACCGCGCAAGGGGATCCGGTCAAGGGCGACCTCAACCTGCCCGAAAACCAGCATCGCTTCAAGATGGGCGAGTTTCCGCAAGGCGCGCGCATCATCCCGAACAGCTACAACCGGATTCCCGGGTTCTCGGTGGCTGACCATCATTTCATGCCTGGTTTTCCGGTCATGGCGTGGCCGATGATGGAATGGGTGTTGGATCACGGCTATGCCCACCTGTTCAACCAGGCCGGTCAGCAGGAGCGGGCGTTCTACGTGTTCGAGGCGCCCGAGTCGACGTTGACACCGCTGATGGAGCGGGTCGAGGCTGCTTTCCCCGGCATTCGGGTGTTCAGCCTGCCATCCGTGGGAGACGCCCAGCGCGGCGACCAACTGGCGCGGCGCCATATCGACCTGGGCGTGAAGGGATCTGCGGAGCAGGTCGGCCCGGCGTATGCGATGCTGCTCGAAGGCGTGCGAGGCATGGGCTTTGAAACGGTAGAGCAGACGGTGGCGGACGCTGGCAACTGAAGCCGATCGAGAAAAACGAAACAGGGGCCGGTCAGCCCCTGTTTCGTTTTGCGTGTCGCCGTGTCAGGCGCCGTGCCAGGGAAGGCCGCGCACACACCAGCCCTCCACGGTCTTGCGGTGGTGGTTGTCGTCGCGGTTCCCTTCGAAGCCTTCCAGCACGTCCATGGCGAACCGATAGCCGGCTTCGGTGGCCACGCGGGCGGCGTGCTTGGAGCGCGCAGCGCTGCGGCACAGGAACAGCACCGGTGCATCGGCCGGCACGCGCGCCTTCAGTTCTTCGATGAAGCGCGAGTTCTGCGCGCCGCCCGGGTAGGACATCCATTCGACGTGGGCGAACTGGGCATCGGGCAGATCGACGCAGCCTACCCAGTCGAGCTCGGCCTGCGTGCGTACGTCCACCAGCACGGCCGACGGATCGCCCTGCAGCAGCGCGAAGGCTTCCACGGGCGACAGGGCGCCGAAATAGGGAAGCTGGTTCTGTTGCTGGCGCAGTTGCGCAGCCTTGAGGAGTTCGTCTCGCGTAGTCATCTGGGTGACAAGATTGATAGATGGAATGGCGGATGCCAGTCCGCTATTCTATAGCGCGCCCGCGATTCGCCGCCGCCCCGGAGTAATTTGGAAGATGGCGGTGCAGAGATAACCTGTTTGGTGCATAAGCACTAATAAGGTGCCAAAACTTGATGCGTGCACCGATATGGTGTTTTATGGATGCGGTGTCCATGAATCACCTTGTTGCGCTGACATCACGTGCGCATGGCGTCGTGCGCAACCGGCCGAGGGATGAACCCCGGTATGGTGCGCCGGCCGTGGGTGGACGGCTTTTTGGCAACTGCGGGATGGGAGAGGAAGTTTACTTGGCATGCTTTCTGCTAACATTCCTCGTCCCTTTTTAGGGCAAGGAATCGCGCGGGCGCAGTGGCTCGGAACCACAGCACTTCGCACCGGCGCGATGACCGGCCCACGAATGACTTTCTAGACTTCAGCCGAATTTCCAGGAGATTGGCATGGCCCAAAGCGTTGCAGATGTGATGAAGCTTGTGAAAGAAAACGACGTCAAGTTCGTCGATTTCCGCTTCACGGATACCAAAGGCAAGGAGCAACACGTTTCGGTTCCGACGTCGCACTTCGACGATGACAAGTTCGAAAGTGGCCACGCCTTCGACGGCTCGTCCATCGCTGGCTGGAAGGGTATCGAGGCTTCGGACATGCTGCTGATGCCGGATCCGAACACCGCCATCATCGACCCGTTCTACGAAGAGCCGACGCTGGTCCTGACCTGCGACGTGGTGGAACCGTCGGACGGCAAGGGCTACGACCGCGATCCGCGTTCGATCGCCAAGCGCGCGGAAGCCTACCTGAAGAGCACCGGCCTGGGCGACACCGCCTTCTTCGGTCCGGAACCCGAATTCTTCATCTTCGACGGCGTGACCTGGAACGTCGACATGCAAGGCTGCTTCGTGAAGGTGCATTCCGAAGAAGCCCCGTGGTCGTCGGGCAAGGAATTCGAGCACGGCAACTCGGGCCACCGTCCGGGCAAGAAGGGCGGCTACTTCCCGGTCGCCCCGATCGACACGTTCCAGGACATGCGTTCGGAAATGTGCCTGATCCTGGAATCGCTGGGCATCCCTGTTGAAGTCCACCACCACGAAGTGGCTGGCCAGGGCCAGAACGAAATCGGCACCCGCTTCAGCACGCTGGTGCAGCGCGCCGACTGGACCCAGCTGCAGAAGTACGTGATCCAGAACGTCGCCCACACCTACGGCAAGACCGCCACGTTTATGCCGAAGCCCATCGTTGGCGACAACGGCTCGGGCATGCACGTGCACCAGTCGATCTGGAAGGACGGCCAGAACCTGTTCGCGGGCAACGGCTACGCCGGCCTGTCGGAATTCGCCCTGTACTACATCGGCGGCATCATCAAGCACGCGCGGGCGCTGAACGCCATCACCAACCCGGGCACGAACTCGTACAAGCGCCTGGTGCCGGGCTTCGAAGCCCCGGTGAAGCTGGCCTACTCGGCCCGCAACCGTTCGGCCTCGATCCGTATTCCTTACGTCGCCAACCCGAAGGGCCGCCGTATCGAAACCCGCTTCCCGGATCCGCTGATGAACCCGTACCTGGGCTTCTCGGCGCTGATGATGGCTGGCCTGGACGGCGTGATGAACAAGATCCACCCGGGCGAAGCTGCCGACAAGAACCTGTACGACCTGCCGCCGGAAGAAGATGCAAAGATCCCGACCGTCTGCAACAGCCTTGACCAGGCGCTGGAATACCTCGACAACGACCGTGAGTTCCTGACCCGCGGCGGCGTGTTCTCCAACTCCATGCTCGACGCCTACATCGAGCTGAAGATGGAAGAAGTCACCCGCTTCCGCATGACCACTCACCCGGTCGAGTTCGAAATGTATTACTCGCTGTAAGCGAGTTGTTGCCCGGCAATGACGACAGGTTGTGGTCGGGCAACAGTTGCACCAGCAAGGGGCGGCTCAGGCTGTCCCTTTTTCTTTTGATGGCTAGAATGGGGCTTTCCGTTCCACCCTACCGCTGATGTTCATGAACGCGTTCCCGCCCACGGCCACACCGGCCAAGCCGTTGCACCAGACTCGTGTGCGACTCCCCATGCTGGTGTCTGCCGCATTGCTGGTGGCGTCCGCGTGGAGTCAGGTTGCCCTGGCGCAGTCCTCTGACGTCTATGTTTGCGTCGGACCCAATGGGGTGCCGGAGTATCGCAACGGCAGCGCGGGTAAGGGGTGCAAGCGGCTGAACCTGCCCGATGTGGTCACCGTCCCGGGAGGACGTACGGCCGGCGCGGCAAAGGCCGCGTCGACGTCAGGCGGAGCAGGCGGCGGGACGGCGGCCACGAGCGGTTTTCCGCGCGTGGACAGCGCCACGCAGAGAAGCCGCGACAGCGAGCGGCGCACCGTGCTGGAGCAGGAGCTGCAGGCCGAGGACGCCAAGCTGGCGGCGCTGCGCGCCGAATACAACAACGGCCAGCCGGAGCGGCAGGGCAATGAACGGAATTATCAGAAGTATCTCGATCGGACGGCAGGTCTGCGCGATGACATCGGCCGCAGCGAGGCCAACGCGGCGTCGCTGCGCCGTGAACTCTCCAACCTGAAGGACTAGTCTTATGCGTCGCCTGATTCGCAGTGTGCCGCGCAAGGGCGGCGGCGCTGACGGCGGCCGCGGCGACACGGCTGGTCTGGCTTCACCGGTCGCGGGCCAGTGTGGCGGTCAGGTGTCGCCGCTGCAGGCGGGCCTCGATGTCGTGGCCAATCCCGTCCTGCTGGTCAGGCAGCCGGGTCTGCGCGTAGCCTATGCGAATCCGGCGGCCGAATCGACCTTCGCGGTATCGCGCAAGGCCATGCTGGAACTGTCCCTGCCGGACCTGTTCGGACCGTCTGAAGAGCTGCAGGGCATGATCGATACGGTGATCACGCGACAGTTCGACGTACGCCGGCAGGACCTGGTGTTGCGCCCGCCCTTGCAGGAGCCGATCCACGCGCATGTGGTGATCGGCGCGCTGGAAGCCTTCGGCGATACCGTGCTGGTCGAAGTCCTGCTTAATGAGCAGAAAGTCCGCAGCGACCGCGAGGAGCGTATCCTCGACCTGACTTCCGCCAATAAAGAACTCATCCGCAATCTGGCGCACGAGATCAAGAATCCGCTGGGCGGCATCCGCGGCGCGGCGCAATTGCTGGAATTCGAACTACCAGAGCGCTCGCTGCGCGAGTACACGCAGGTCATCATCAAGGAATCGGACCGCTTGCAGACGCTGGTGGACCGGCTGCTGGAGCCGCACCGCCACCCACATATCGTGTCGAGCCTGAATATCCACGAGGTGCTGGAGCGCGTGCGCTCGGTCGTGCTGGCCGAGTTTCCCAATGGCCTGGACATCGTGCGCGACTACGATGCGAGCCTGCCGGAGTTGCACGGCGATATGGAGCAGCTGATCCAGGCCGTGCTGAACATCGTCCATAACGCCGCGCAGGCGCTGGCCGAACGCATCGCGCGCGGCGATGCGCAGATCGTCTTGCGCACCCGGGTCGCGCGCCAGGTCACGATCGCCAAGCGTCTTTTCAAGCTGGCATTGGACTTGCATGTGATCGACAACGGCCCGGGAATTCCCGATGACATCCGCGAACGCATCTTCTATCCGCTGGTTTCGGGCAGGGATGGCGGCAGCGGTCTCGGTCTCACACTCGCTCAAACCTTCGTGCAGCAGCACGAGGGCTTGATCGAATGCGAGAGCAGGCCGGGCTGTACCGACTTCCGCATCCTGCTGCCGCTGCACTAGCTGTCCCGCCGGCATCCGCGATCGAACGTTGCACTGTCGCCAGGCGGGCATGCGGAAGACCAAATGACACCGAGCAGACAAGCGACGCACATGAAGCCGATCTGGATAGTCGACGACGACCAATCAATCCGCTGGGTACTTGAAAAGGCCCTGGCCCGTGAAAGCCTGCTCTCCCGCAGCTTTACCAATGTCCGCGACGTGCTAGCGGCATTGGAAGACGATGTTCCGCAAGTCCTGATATCGGATATCCGCATGCCCGGAGGATCGGGCCTGGACTTGCTGCAGACCATCAAGGCCAAGCACCCAGGCCTGCCCGTCATCATCATGACGGCCTATTCGGACCTCGACAGCGCTGTGGCGGCGTTCCAGGGCGGGGCCTTCGAATACCTGGCCAAGCCATTCGATGTCGACAAGGCGGTCGAACTAATCCGCCGCGCGCTGGAGGAAAGCCTGCGCGAGGCCGAGATGGACGACCGGCTCGTCGATGCGCCTGAAATCCTCGGCCAGGCGCCCGCCATGCAGGATGTCTTCCGCGCCATCGGCAGGTTGTCGCAGTCGAACGTGACCGTGATGATCACTGGCGAATCAGGCACCGGCAAGGAGCTGGTCGCGCGCGCGCTGCACAAGCACAGCCCGCGCGCCAACGGCCCGTTCATCGCCCTGAATACGGCCGCCATTCCGAAGGACCTGCTTGAATCGGAGCTGTTCGGGCACGAACGCGGTGCGTTCACGGGCGCGCAAACCATGCGCCGCGGGCGTTTCGAGCAAGCCGAGGGCGGCACGCTGTTCCTCGATGAAATCGGCGACATGCCGTTCGACCTGCAGACCCGGTTGCTGCGCGTGCTGTCCGACGGCAATTTCTATCGTGTTGGCGGCCACAATCCGCTGCGCGCCAATGTCCGGGTCATTGCAGCCACGCACCAGAACCTGGAGGTGCGCGTCAAGGAAGGCCTGTTCCGGGAGGACTTGTTCCATCGCCTGAACGTGATCCGGTTGCGGCTGCCTCCGCTGCGCGAGCGGCCGGAAGACATCACGCTGCTGGCCCGGCATTTCCTGCAGAAGAGCGCGAAGGAGCTGGGCGTGGAGCCCAAGCGCATGTCCGACGAGGCGCTGACCTATGTCAGCACCTTGCCGTTCCCGGGCAATGTGCGGCAGCTAGAAAACCTCTGCAACTGGCTGACCGTGATGGCGCCGGCCCAGACCATCGAGGTCAAGGACCTGCCGCGCGAAATGATCGGGACGGGCAGTGTCGTAGGCGTGCCGGCGGTGCATCGAGCCGTCGAGCCGCGCTTGCCTTCAACGGAGTCCGCTGGCGGCCACGACCTGTCTGACTATGGCGGCCTGGCCATGCCGGTTGCCGAGTCGGACACCATGACGGCGGTGCGACCCGTCACCGCATCGGCAGCTTCCGCGTTGGCATCGTCGACGGGCGGATGGGAAGGGTTGCTCGCCGGCGAGGCACGCGCGATGCTCGAATCCGGGTTGCCCGAAGTGATGGATGTGCTGACGCGGCGCTTTGAAAAGGCCGTCCTGGAGGCGGCGCTGGGCGTCACGCGCGGCCGCCGCGTGGAAGCCGCCACGCGCCTGGGCATTGGGCGCAATACCATTACGCGCAAGCTGCAGGAGCTGGGATTCGACTAGGCCGAAAAAGGCGCCCATTGATGTGTAAAAAGGCCGGGTTTTTTGTCCCGGCCTTTTTCATTGCCCGCTGCGCGCCGCTAGCAGCTGTCCTGCCATTTCAGCAAATCCTTCGCCGCCGCTGGCCTCGGTCACATAGGCGGGCGGGACCGGCAGTTGCGGCAGGATTTCGCGCACATTGGCCACCCCGACCGACAGCGGGAAATGCCGGAACATGCTGGCATCGTTGGCGGAGTCGCCAATGAACAGCCATTCGTCGCGTTGCGCATCGAGGTCATCGCCCAGGAGCTCGGCCACGCACAGCCGGCTCATGCTGAGCTTGTCATGCTGGCCGAACCAGCCGTTGACGTGAATGGAGCTGACGGTGGCGGTCATGCCGGCGTCCTGCATGAGCCGGACGATCCGGGTCACGGCATCTTCCGGCAGTGGCGCGACGTCTTCCGCATGGTCGATGGCGAGGTCGGCCGCATGCCAGGCCTGGTCTGAAGCGAGCGCGCTGCCGGGCACCTCGCGCCGGATGCGTTCGCCCAGTGCATGGATACGCTCAAGGTTGCGTGCCCGGGTCGGGGCATCATCGAGAAAGCGGGTCAGCAGCCGGCCATTGCGCAGATGGGAATAGAACGCGCCGTTCTCGCCGATGATGGCATTCACGGGCCAGAGCCGGACCAGGATCTCGGCCCATGCGATGCAGCGCCCGGTGACAGGAATGACATGCAGGCCGGACTGGCTCAATTGTTCAAGGGCCTGGGCCGCTCGCGCCGGCAGCCTGCCGCCGGTAGTCAGGGTGCCGTCGATATCCGTCAGGATGCCGCGCACGCGGCGCAGGGCGGAGGCGGGGAGATTTCGCAGGGGATGCATGGGTCGGCATTTTACTGCCGTCCGTCGCGAGCTTGCGGCATTGCACTGCAGCATGTCGCCTACTGGTGGTTTTGCTGAATTGCCCCGCGGGGTGCGACAGGCGTAACATGCCGCTGTCACAAAAAGCACATAAATTCGCTTGATTGACGATCACGATGCAGCGAAGACCCTGACCAGGAGAGACTGACCCATGTCCTTTTCCCGTAGTGTGCTGAAGATCGCCGTGCTGGCCGCCCTGACCGGGGCAGGCAGTGCCCAGGCAGCGGTCGAAATCCAGTGGTGGCATTCGATGGAAGGCGCCTTGAACGACAAGGTGAATGCCATAGCCAACCAGTTCAATGCCAGCCAGTCCGACTACAAGATCGTGCCGGTCTACAAGGGCCAGTATGACGAGTCGCTGGCGGCCGGTATCGCGGCGTTCCGTTCAGGCAACGCGCCCGCTATCCTGCAGGTCTTCGAAGTGGGCACGGCGACCATGATGAACGCCAAGGGCGCCATCAAGCCGGTGGCCACGGTCATGAAGGAAGCCGGCGAGAAATTCGACCCCAAGGCGTACATTCCCGCTGTCGCTGGCTATTACACGTCGAACAAGGGCGAGATGATGTCGTTCCCGTTCAACAGTTCGACCACGATCATGTACTACAACAAGGACGCCTTCAAGAAGGCCGGCCTTGACCCCAACAAGCCACCCGCGACGTGGCAGGAGGTGGCGACCGACTCGGCCAAGCTGAAGGCTGCCGGTGTTTCATGCGGCTATACCACTGACTGGCAGTCGTGGGTGCAACTGGAGAGTTTCTCAGCCTGGCACAACGTACTCTTCGCCACCGAAAACAATGGCTTCGGCGGCCCAGGTGCGCGCCTCGTGTTCAACTCGCCATTGCATGTGAAGCATATCGCCAATCTGCTCGACATGGCGCAGAAGGGCTACTTTGTCTATGGCGGCCGCAAGGACGAGCCGAAGGCCAAGTTCATTGCCGGGCAATGCGCGATGCTGACGGGTTCGTCGGCGGCGCTGGCCAATATTCGCAAGAACGCCAAGTTCGACTTCACGGCCGCGCCGTTGCCGTACGAGCAGGGCGTGCCGGGCGCGCCGCAGAACACGATCATCGGCGGTGCCTCGCTGTGGGTGATGGGCGGCCGCAAGCCCGAGGAATACAAGGGCGTGGCCAAGTTCTTCTCGTACCTGTCGCGCCCGGATGTCCAGGCCGACTGGCACCAGTCGACGGGCTACCTGCCGGTGACGGTGGCCGCCTATGAACTGACCAAGAAGTCCGGCTACTACGACAAGAACCCCGGTGCGGACGTGGCGGTCAAGCAGATGATCGTCAAGACTACCGACAAGTCGCGCGGTATCCGCCTGGGCAACTTTCCGCAGATCCGCAGCGTGATCGACGAAGAGCTCGAGGCTGTCTGGTCGGGCAAGAAGCAACCCAAGGAGGCGCTTGATGCCGCCGTGGCGCGCGGCAACGAACTGCTGGAGCGTTTCCAGAAGACGGTGCGCGAGTAAGCGTCGCGAGTTCGTGTAGCGGGGCAAGGCGAAGGCAGCCGCAACGGCGGCGCCCGGCCCTTGCCCGTTGTCCATGCGAGGCGGCGCCGTAACCGCCGCGGCACGAGATGCTTTATGGAAAAACGCGTTGTCTTCCGTTCATCCTGGCTGCCTTATCTGCTGGTGTTGCCGCAGATGGCGGTCACGCTGATTTTTTTCTTCCTGCCTGCCGGACAAGCGCTGTACCAGTCTGTGTTCCAGCAGGACGCCTTTGGCATCGAATTGCAGTACGTCGGGCTGGACAATTTCCGGACACTGCTGAATGACGGCGAATACCTGCACTCATTGCAAGTCACCGCGGTGTTCGCGGTGGGTGTGACGCTGCTGGGTTTGTCCGTCTCGCTGCTGCTGGCTTACTTTGCCGACCGCGTCGTGCGCGGCGCGACGGGGTACAAGACGCTCCTGATCTGGCCCTATGCCGTGGCGCCCGCCGTGGCGGGCGTGCTGTGGATGTTCCTCTTCAATCCTACGCTGGGCGTCGTTTCCTACGCGCTGCATGCGGCCGGCGTGGACTGGAATTTCCTGCTCAACGCCAACCAGGCCATGCTGCTGGTCGTCATCGTCGCCGCGTGGAAGCAGATCAGCTACAACTTCCTGTTCTTCCTCGCTGGCTTGCAGAGCATTCCGAAATCGCTGATCGAGGCGGCGGCGATCGATGGCGCCGGACCGTGGCGGCGCTTCTGGTCGATCGTATTTCCGCTGTTGTCGCCGACCACTTTCTTCCTGATGGTGGTCAATGTGGTCTACGCCTTTTTCGACACCTTTGCGATCATCGATGCCGTGACGCATGGGGGGCCGGTCAATGCCACCAATACGCTGGTGTACAAGGTCTATCACGACGGCTTCCGCGGACTCGATATCGGCGGCTCGGCGGCGCAGTCAGTCGTGCTGATGGGGATCGTGATCGCGTTGACGGTCGTGCAGTTCCAGTACGTGGAACGCAAGGTGCAATACTAAAAGGCGGACTGCAAGATGGTGGAACGACGACCTTTGCTCGATGTACTTTCGCATTTGATGCTGCTGCTTGGCGTGGGCATCGTGGCGTTTCCGGTCTATGTGACCTTTGTTGCCTCGACGCTGACCGCGGACCAGGTCTTGCAGGCGCCCATGACGTTGGTGCCCGGCAGCCACTTGCTGGAAAACTACAGGACGGTCCTAGTGGATGGCGTCGGCAATGCCGCATCGCCCGTCTCCACCATGATGAAGAACAGCCTCATCATGGCGCTGGGCATCGCGCTGGGGAAAATCGCGATCTCGATCATTTCCGCGTTTGCCATCGTCTATTTCCGCTTCCCGCTGCGCAAGACGTTCTTCTGGCTGATCTTCATCACGCTGATGCTGCCGGTGGAGGTCCGCATCCTGCCCACCTACAAGGTGGTGTCGGACCTCGGCATGCTGGACAGTTACTTCGGCCTGACGATTCCCATCATCGCCTCTGCCACGGCCACGTTCCTGTTCCGGCAGTTCTTCCTGACCATTCCCGATGAGCTGGCCGAAGCCGCGCGCATCGACGGGGCGGGGCCGTTGCGCTTCTTCTGGGACGTGGTGCTGCCGCTGTCGCGCACCAGCATCGCGGCGCTTTTTGTGATCCAGTTCATCTATGGCTGGAACCAGTACCTGTGGCCACTGCTGATCACCACGCAGAAGTCGATGACGCCGGTGGTCGTGGGCGTGACGCAGATGATCTCGCGCTCCGGCGATGCCGCGACGGACTGGAACCTGGTGATGGCGACAGTGATGCTGGCCATGATCCCGCCGGCCGTGGTGGTGGTGCTGATGCAGAAGTGGTTCGTCAAGGGACTGGTCGAAACCGAGAAGTAAGCGTGACCGGGGCGCGTGACCGGGTCACGCAGGCTGCACAGGAATATAACAATGGCAAAACTGTCGCTTCGCAATGTTCAGAAGACCTATGCCGGCAATGTCAGGGTCGTGCACGGTATCGACATGGAGATCGCCGATGGCGAGTTCATCGTCATCGTAGGGCCGTCCGGTTGTGGCAAGTCGACGCTGCTGCGCATGGTGGCGGGGCTGGAGACCATAACCGGCGGCGACGTCCATATTGGCGACAGGATCGTCAACCAGCTGGAGCCGGCGGAGCGGGATATCGCCATGGTGTTCCAGAACTACGCGCTGTACCCGCATATGACCGTGTACGACAACATGGCATACGGGCTGAAGATACGCGGCATGGCGAAGGCCGAGATCGAGCAGCGCGTCAGGCACGCGGCGGGTATCCTGGAGCTGGCGCCGCTGCTGGAGCGCAGGCCCCGGCAGTTGTCCGGCGGACAGCGTCAGCGCGTGGCGATGGGGCGTGCCATCGTGCGCGAGCCGTCGGTGTTCCTGTTCGACGAGCCGTTGTCGAACCTCGATGCCAAGCTGCGCGTGCAGATGCGGCTGGAGCTCAAGGAGTTGCATCGGCGCCTGGGAACCACCAGCCTGTACGTGACGCATGACCAGGTCGAGGCCATGACGCTGGCGGACCGCATGATGGTGCTCAATGGCGGGCGGGTGGAGCAGATCGGCACGCCGCTGGAGGTCTATGCCCGCCCGGCGAGTACGTTCGTCGCTGGCTTCATCGGTTCGCCGCCGATGAATCTCGTCCCCGTCGCGCGCAACGGCGACGCGGGCGGGGCGCAGATGCGGGTCGTCGGCAAGGAGGGGAATGCCAACGGCGCAACGCTGGGCCACCTGCCCATGGGGTTGCATCTGCCCGCGGAGGCGCTGCTGGGCCTGCGGCCCGAACATATCGAGCCCTGCGCCGCGCATGAGGCGATTGCCGAGGTGGATGTGCGCGTGGTCGAGGCGCTGGGCGCCGACTCCTTTGCTTATGGATCGCTGGGTGGTCAGCCCATCGTCGTGCGGCTGGACAGCCATGCGCGGGTGCAAGCGGGAGACAGGCTGCCGGTCACATCATCGGCCGATCACCTGCATTTTTTTGACGCCCAGTCGGGCAAGCGCATCGAGGCCTGAGCATGGGCACAAGCAATTCTCCGGTCGTCACGGCGGCCAACTGGCCATACCCGCGCTACATCGCTCATCGTGGCGCCGGCAAGCTGGCGCCGGAAAACACGCTCGCGGCATTTCGCCTCGGGGCGTCGCTCGGCTACCGCATGTTCGAGTTCGACGTGAAGCTCAGTGCGGACGGCAAGCCGATCCTGATGCACGACGCGACGCTGGACCGGACGACTTCCGGTTCGGGCCGCGTCGATGGGCTGACCCTGGGCGAGCTGGCGCAGCTCGACGCCGGTGCCTGGCACAGCCCGGCCTATGCTGGCGAGCCGGTTGCGACTCTGGCTGCCGTAGCCTGTTATACGCAAGCCAACGGGCTGCACAGCAATATCGAGATCAAGCCGGTGCCGGGGCGCGAAGCGCAGACCGGCGCTGCGGTGGCGCTGGATGCCCAGGGTTTGTGGCGCGACGCCGCGGTGCCGCCGCTGCTGTCGTCATTCTCGGAAGAGGCCCTGTCTGCGGCGCGCCAGGCCGTTCCAGAGCTGCCGCGTGCGCTGTTGGTTGACACCTTGCCCCGTGACTGGCTTGAGCGTGCCAGGGCCCTCGGTTGCGTGGCGCTGGACGCCAATCACAAGGTGCTGGACGCGCAGCTTATCGCCGCGGCGCACGCCGCAGGATTGAAAGTCCTGAGCTTTACGGTCAATGATCCCGAACGGGCCAGGGAACTGCTCGCCCGGGGGCTGGACGGGCTGATCACGGATGCGGTCGATGTCATCGCGCCGGCCTGATCATTATTGCGAAAGCGTTGTTTCCAAACCGAATTGATGCGTTACGCAGTTCCGCATCGCGAAAAGTCCACATTGCGCATAAGCAAACGTGCTATTCTTACCGCCGTGAAGACTTAGGTCCTTCCCCGCACAACTTGCCCTTTCGGGCCTTGTGACGGCACTTTCACTTCGGCGCCCTTGTGGTGCCGTTTGTCCAAGGGCCGTCCGTTGGGCTCCCAAGAGTTGTTTGCAATCCGCTAACCGGTCAAGCCGTGTCGCGGAAGGTTGAATAACCCGCTGAACTCCGGCATTCCCGGAGAAAAGTGAGCGTCCCATGATGCAGCAGTATCAGAGCAATTCGTATCTCTTCGGCGGCAACGCCCCGTACGTTGAAGAGCTGTACGAAGCCTACCTCCAGAACCCGACTTCGGTTCCCGACAACTGGCGCGCGTATTTCGACGCGATGCAGAACGTCCCCGCCGTCGACGGTTCCAATTCGCGTGACGTCCCGCACGCTCCCATCGTCGCCTCGTTCGCCGAGCGCGCCAAAGCCGGCCCCATCAAGACCATCGTTGCCTCGGCCGATTCCGACATGGGCCGCAAGCGCGTCGCTGCCACCCAGCTGATCGCCGCTTACCGCAACATTGGTACGCACTGGGCCGACCTGGACCCGCTCAAGCGCCAGGAGCGTCCGCCCCTGCCCGATCTGGACCCGGCTTTCTACGGTTTCTCCGAAGCTGATCTCGACATCGTCTTCAATGCCAGCAACACGTACTTTGGCAAGGAGTCGATGAGCCTGCGCGAGTTGCTCAACAACCTGCGCGAAACGTACTGCGGCACCATCGGCGCCGAATTCATGTATGTGAGCGACCAGGCGCAAAAGCGCTGGTGGCAGGAGCGCCTGGAATCCACGCGTTCTAAGCCGGTCTTCACGCTGGAAAAGAAGAAGCACATCCTGGACCGCCTGACGGCGGCCGAAGGCCTGGAGCGCTTCCTCCACACCAAGTACGTCGGCCAGAAGCGCTTCTCGCTGGAAGGCGGCGAAAGCTTCATCGCCGCGATGGACGAGCTGATCCAGGAAGCGGGCAGCAAGGGCGTGCAGGAAATCGTGATCGGCATGGCCCACCGCGGCCGCCTGAACGTGCTGGTCAATACGCTGGGCAAGATGCCGGCCGACCTGTTCGCCGAGTTCGAGGGCAAGCACGTCGATGACCTGCCGGCCGGTGACGTCAAGTACCACAAGGGCTTCTCGAGCGATGTCTCGACCCAGGGTGGCCCGGTTCACCTGTCGCTGGCTTTCAACCCGTCGCACCTGGAAATCGTCAACCCGGTGGTCGAAGGCTCGGCCAAGGCCCGCCAGGAGCGCCGCGGCGAAGTCGGCCACAAGGAAGTGCTGCCGGTGCAGGTGCACGGCGACGCGGCCTTCGCTGGCCAGGGCGTGGTCATGGAAACGCTGAACCTCGCGCAGACCCGCGGCTATGGCACGGGCGGCTCGATGCACATCGTCATCAACAACCAGATCGGCTTCACCACCTCCGATCCGCGCGATGCCCGTTCGACGCTGTACTGCACGGACGTGGTCAAGATGATCGAGGCCCCGGTGCTGCACGTGAACGGCGACGATCCCGAAGCCGTCGTGTACGCCATGCAGCTGGCCGTGGACTTCCGCATGGAGTTCAACAAGGATGTCGTGGTCGACATCATCTGCTTCCGCAAGCTGGGTCACAACGAGCAGGACACCCCGGCCGTCACGCAGCCGCTGATGTACAAGAAAATCAGCCAGCATCCGGGCACGCGCAAGCTGTACGCGGACAAGCTGGTCGCCCAGGGCCTGGTGCCGGCCGACTTCGGCGACGAAAAGGTCAAGGAATACCGCGCTGCAATGGACGCCGGCAAGCACACTGCCGACCCCGTCCTGTCGAACTTCAAGAACAAGTTCGCCGTGGACTGGATGCCGTTCCTGAACCGCAAGTGGACCGATGCTGCCGACACCGCCGTGCCGGTGACCGAGCTCAAGCGCCTGGCCGAACGCATCACCACCACGCCTGACACGCTGAAGCTGCACCCGCTGGTGGAGAAGGTCGTCAAGGACCGCGCCAACATGGGCCGCGGCGACCAGCCGCTGGACTGGGGCATGGGTGAACACCTGGCCTTCGCTTCGCTGGTGTCGTCGGGCTACCCGGTGCGCATCACCGGCCAGGATGCAGGCCGTGGCACCTTCACCCACCGTCACGCCGTACTGCACGACCAGGCCCGCGAACGCTGGGATGCCGGCTCGTATGTGCCGCTGCAGAACGTGTCGGAAAACCAGGCACCGTTCACGGTAATCGACTCGGTGCTGTCGGAAGAAGCCGTGCTCGGCTTCGAATACGGCTACTCGGCCGCCGAGCCGAACGCGATGGTGATCTGGGAAGCCCAGTTCGGCGACTTCGTCAACGGTGCCCAGGTGGTGATCGACCAGTTCATCTCGTCGGGCGAAGTGAAGTGGGGCCGTGCCTCGGGCCTGACGCTGATGCTGCCGCACGGCTACGAAGGCCAGGGTCCGGAACACAGCTCGGCCCGTATCGAGCGTTTCCTGCAGCTTTGCGCGGACCACAACATGCAGGTCTGCCAGCCGACCACGCCGGCACAGATCTTCCACCTGCTGCGCCGCCAGATGATCCGCCTGTTCCGCAAGCCGCTGGTGATCATGACGCCGAAGTCGCTGCTGCGTAACAAGGAAGCCGTCTCGCCGCTGTCCGACCTGGCCAAGGGCCACTTCGAAACGGTCATCCCCGACCACGAAGAGCTGAACGCCAGCAAGGTCAAGCGCGTGATCATGTGCTCGGGCAAGGTCTACTACGACCTGGTCAACTCGCGCAAGGAGCGCGAGGCGAACGACGCAGCGATCATCCGCCTGGAGCAGCTGTATCCGTTCCCGCACAAGGCGCTTGCCGCAGAGCTCAAGAAGTACCCGAACGCCACCGAAATCGTGTGGTGCCAGGACGAGCCGCAGAACCAGGGTGCCTGGTTCTTCGTGCAGCACTACATCATGGAAAACATGACGGAAGGCCAGAAGCTCGGTTATGCCGGTCGTCCCGCTTCGGCTTCGCCGGCAGTGGGCTACTACGCAAAGCACAACGAGCAACAGAAGGCGCTGCTGGATGCAGCGTTCGCCAAGCTCAAGGGCTTTGTCCTGACCAAGTAATTGTGGCAGCACGGCGGCGCTCGCAGATGACCGCCGTGTTCTTTTCTGCCTGAAGAACAAAACGCATACACGAGGAATTCACAACCATGGCTATCGTTGACGTCAAGGTTCCGCAACTGTCCGAATCGGTCGCCGAAGCGACCATGCTGAACTGGAAGAAGAAGCCCGGCGAAGCTGTCGCCCAGGACGAAATCCTGATCGAGATCGAGACCGACAAGGTCGTGCTCGAAGTGCCGGCCCCGTCCGCCGGCGTGCTGTCGCAGATCATCAAGAACGACGGCGACACCGTCGTGGCCGATGAGCTCATCGCCCAGATCGACACCGAAGCCACCGCTGGCGCCGCTGCCCCAGCAGCGGCCGCCCCGGCACCGGCCGCTGCTGCACCGGCGCCCGCCGCCGCAGCGCCCGCCGCCGGCGCAGTTGCCATGCCTTCGGCGGCCAAGCTGATGGCCGAAGCCGGCCTGTCAGCTGGCCAGGTTGCCGGCACCGGCAAGGATGGCCGCATCACCAAGGGCGACGTGCTCGGCGCCTCGGCGGCCCCGGCTCCCGCCGCCAAGGCTGCTCCGGCTCCCGCCGCTGCCAAGCCGGCGCTGCAGCAAGTCGCCGCCAACCTGGATCTCGCCGCGCTGAGCGACCGTCCGGAAGAGCGCGTGCCGATGAGCCGCCTGCGCGCCCGTATCGCCGAGCGCCTGGTGCAGTCGCAATCGACCAACGCCATCCTCACCACCTTCAATGAAGTGAACATGAAGCCGGTGATGGATCTGCGCAACAAGTACAAGGACCGCTTCGAGAAGGAACACGGCGTGAAGCTCGGCTTCATGTCGTTCTTCGTGAAGGCCGCTGTCCACGCGCTGAAGAAGTACCCGGTCATCAACGCTTCGGTGGACGGCAACGACATCGTCTATCACGGCTACTTCGACATCGGTATCGCCGTGGGTTCGCCGCGTGGCCTGGTGGTACCGATCCTGCGCAATGCCGACCAGATGAGCCTGGCCGACATCGAGAAGAAGATTGCCGAGTACGGTGCCAAGGCCCGCGACGGCAAGCTGTCGCTGGAAGAGCTGACCGGCGGTACGTTCTCGATCTCGAACGGCGGCACCTTCGGTTCGATGCTGTCGACCCCGATCATCAACCCGCCGCAATCGGCCATCCTGGGCGTTCACGCCACCAAGGATCGCGCCGTGGTGGAAGATGGCCAGATCGTCATCCGTCCGATGAACTACCTGGCCATGTCGTATGACCACCGCATCATCGACGGCCGCGAAGCCGTTCTTGGCCTGGTGGCGATGAAGGAAGCGCTGGAAGATCCGGCCCGCCTGCTGCTGGACCTGTAAGAACCGGTCCCCCCGCGCATGGCCACCCTGGCCGCGCGGGGCGCGTTCCCAGTGTTGACGGTGCGCCGGCGCGAGCTGCCGGCGTCCAGAAAGGAATCTCCATGAGCAAACAATTCGACGTGCTGGTGATCGGCGCGGGCCCCGGCGGCTATATCGCCGCCATCCGCGCAGGCCAGCTTGGCCTGAACGTGGCCTGCTGCGAAGGCAACGCCTACGACGATCCCAAGAACGAACCGCGCCTGGGCGGCACCTGCCTGAACGTGGGTTGCATTCCCTCGAAGGCGCTGCTGGCTTCCTCGGAAGAATTCGAGAACGTCCAGCACCACCTCGGCGACCACGGCATCACCGTGGGCGACGTCAAGGTTGACGTTGCCAAGATGCTCAAGCGCAAGGACGACATCGTCGGCAAGATGACCAAGGGCATCGAGTTCCTGTTCCGCAAGAACAAGGTCACGCTGCTCAAGGGCTACGGCAAGTTCGTCGGCAAGACGGCCGAGGGCTTCCAGGTCGAGATCGCAGGTGAAGTCGTGACCGCCAAGCAGGTCATCATCGCCACCGGTTCGAAGGCTCGCCACCTGCCGGGCATCGCGGTCGACAACGACCTGGTCAGCGATAACGAAGGCGCGCTCAAGTTCTCGTCCGTGCCCAAGAAGCTGGGCGTGATCGGCGCCGGCGTGATCGGCCTGGAGCTGGGCTCGGTGTGGCGCCGCCTCGGTGCCGACGTGACCGTGCTGGAAGCGCTGCCCGCATTCCTGGGTGCCGCCGACGAAGGCGTGGCCAAGGAAGCCCAGAAGCAGCTGACCAAGCAGGGCCTGAAGTTCAGCCTCGGCGTGAAGGTGGACGAAGTGACGACCGGCAAGGCCGGCGTGACGGTCAAGTACACCGACAAGGACGGCGCTGCCCAGACCCTGGAAGTGGACCGCCTGATCGTGTCGGTCGGCCGCGTGCCGAACACCGACAACCTGGGCCTGGAGGCTATCGGCCTGGCTGCAGACCAGCGCGGCTTCATCGAGGTGGACGAGCACTGCGCCACCAAGGTGCCGGGCCTGTGGGCGATTGGTGACGTGGTGCGTGGCCCGATGCTCGCGCACAAGGCCGAGGACGAAGGCGTGGCCGTGGCCGAGCGCATCGCCGGCCAGAAGCCGCATATCGACTACAACTGCATTCCGTGGGTGATCTACACCTTCCCGGAAATCGCATGGGTCGGCAAGACCGAGGCCCAGCTCAAGGCCGAAGGCCGCGAGTTCAAGGCTGGCCAGTTCCCGTTCATGGCCAACGGCCGTGCGCTGGGCATGGGTCATCCGGAAGGCTTCGTCAAGATGCTGGCCGACGCCAAGACCGACGAGATCCTTGGCGTGCACATCGTTGCCGCCAACGCATCGGACCTGATCGCCGAAGCTGTGGTGGCGATGGAGTTCAAGGCCGCGAGTGAAGATATCGGCCGCGTCTGCCATCCGCACCCGTCGATGTCGGAAGTCATGCGCGAAGCTGCGCTGGCCGTCGACAAGCGTCAGCTCAATATGTAAGGCATCTGTCCGCATTTGCCTGAGCACCGGCGCGCCGCAACAGCGGCGCGCCGTTTTCACTTGCAAACCATGCCGGATCGAAACGACTCCGGGCATGGCCGGGGAAGGTGCGGCCGCACTTTCCGCGCGCAGTCCAGAACGAAACAGCCAGCATGAACGTCAGCGAGTATTACGAGAAGGAACTGAAGCAGCGCGGCTACCATTCCGACGAAGCGCAACTGCGCGCCGTGGCTCGCCTGCAGCAATGCTACGACGAGTGGGTGGCCTACAAGAGCCGCCGCAGCAATGCCATCCGCAAGCTGCTGGTGCACCCGGAAGTGCCCAAGGGCGTGTACATGTGGGGCGGGGTGGGGCGCGGGAAGTCCTTCCTGATGGACAGCTTCTATACGTGCGTCCCGGTGGTGCGCAAGACGCGCCTGCACTTCCACGAGTTCATGCGCGAAGTTCACCGCCAGCTGGAAGAGCTGCGCGGACGCCCCGATCCACTGGACGAACTGGCCAAGCGGATTGCCCGGCGCTACCGCCTGATCTGCTTCGATGAATTCCACGTCAATGACGTCGCCGATGCCATGATGCTGCACCGGTTGCTGCAACAGCTGTTCGAGAACGGCGTGCAGTTCGTCATGACTTCCAACTACCGGCCCGACCTGCTTTACCCGGACGGGTTGCACCGTGACCGTGTGCTGCCGGCCATCGCGTTGCTCCAGCAGAAGTTGGACGTGCTCAACGTCGATGCCGGGATCGACTATCGCAAGCGCGCGCTGGAGCAGGTGGAGGCGTATCACACGCCGCTCGATGCCAGGGCCAATTCGGCGCTCCGCGACGCCTTTACCGCCATCGCCGGCGTAGCGGACGAGTCGCCGCTCCTGCATATCGAGCATCGCGAATTGCGCGCCCTGCGCAAGGCCAATGGCGTGGTCTGGTTCGACTTTGCCACGTTGTGCGGCGGCCCGCGCTCGCAGAATGACTACCTGGAACTGGCCTCGCAGTTCCATACGGTCATTTTGTCCGATGTTCCGCGCATGACGCCGAGGATGTCGTCGGAAGCTCGCCGCTTCACATGGCTGATCGATGTGTTCTACGACCACAAGGTCAAGCTCCTGATGTCGGCCGAAGTCCCGGCGGATGAACTCTACGTCGAGGGCCAGATGGCGAATGAATTCCATCGCACGGTGTCGCGCATCATCGAGATGCAGTCCCGGGAGTACCTGGAAGCCGAGCGCAGGACCGCAGACACCTCGCTTACCTGAGCGCTGCGTTCCGGCTTTGGGAAACAAGACCGGCCGCTATTGACATATATCAAGGCCGATTTGGAGATCGGCATATACCCTCCAACGGGTAAAAAAAGATCTCCATGTCCGCCCCCAACGCCAGTCTCCTTGCCGACGCCCCGACGTCCGCTTTCCCGCCAGTTCCTGCCGGTCGCTCCGCGCCCGTGACGGCGCAGCATGCCGCCCAGCCGGCATGCTTTCATTGTGGCCAGATCGTGCCCGGTGGCCGGGAACTGTCCGAGGAGCTGGACGGCCAGCGACGCGTCTTTTGCTGCGGCGGTTGCCAGACGCTGGCACGCACGTTGCACTCGGCAGGCTTTGCGCACCTCTACGGAGACGAGGCGCGTTTTGCCAGGCCGATCGATGACGCCGCAAGGCGGGAATCTGAGCCGGTATGGGCGGCCTACGATACCCCTGAGTTGCGCAGCCAGTTCGTCCGTCCGCTTGACGGCGGTCGCGCCGAGATCACGCTGGCGCCCGAGAACATCCGCTGTGCGGCGTGTGCGTGGCTGATCGAGCAGCACCTGGGGCGCCTGCCGGGCGTGGAATCCACGATCGCCAATGTGGCGACGCGCCGCCTGGTGGTGCGCTGGCGCGAGGCCGACCAGACAGTTTCCGGCCTGCTCGCCGCGCTGGCCGATATTGGTTACGTTGCGTGGCCGTTTGAAGTCTCCCGCAGCGACCAGGCCGACCGCCGTGCCCGCCGCAGCCTGCTGATGCGCATGGCCGTGGCCATGCTTGGCATGATGCAGGTGATGATGTACGCGTGGCCCATCTATACCCACGAGGCCACCATCGATCCCGGCCAGCTGCAGTTGATGCGCTGGGCCAGCCTGGCCCTCACGCTGCCGGTCGTTTTCTATTCCGCTTCGCCGATTTTTTCCGGTGCCTGGCGCAGCCTGCGCCATTGGCACATGGGCATGGATGTGCCGGTGGCGCTTGGCGTTTCGGCAGGGTTTGTTGCCAGCACGGTAGCGACCGTCCGCGGAGTCGGGGAGGTCTACTTCGATTCGGTGACGATGTTCGTCGCCTTCCTGCTGGCTGCCCGCTATCTCGAATTGCGTGTGCGGCAGGCTTCGCGCAGCGGTGCGGAGATGCTGGCGCGGCAGTTGCCGGCTACATGTGAACGGCTTGGCGCAGGCGATCTGGTCGCGGAGCGCATACCGGTGGCGCGCCTGCGGCAGGGCGACCGTATCCGTGTCAGGGCCGGCGAAATCATTCCGGCGGACGGCACCATCGTCGCGGGCGCCAGTGAACTTGACGAATCGATGCTGACCGGCGAAAGCCGCCCGGTGCACCGCACCGTGGGCGAGGTAGCGCTGGCCGGCTGCTACAACACCGCCAGCCCGCTCGAGATCGCCGTGGACCGCGTTGGCGCGGGCACGCGCCTGGCTGAAATCGTCGCCGTGCTGGACCGTGCACTGGCGGAAAAGCCGCGGTTGGCGGCGCTTGCCGACCGAGTTGCCGGATGGTTCGTGGCCACGCTGCTGGCGCTGGCGGCGTTGACCGGGACGGTGTGGGCACTCTGGATCGATCCTTCCCGGGCCTTGCTGGTCACGGTTGCAGTGCTTGTTGTCAGCTGCCCGTGTGCGCTTTCCCTTGCGACCCCGGCGGCGCTGGCCGCCGCGGGCGCGGCGCTGTCGCGGCGCGGCTTGCTGTTGACCCGTTCGCATGCACTGGAGACGCTGGCGCGCGTGACAGACGTCGTGCTGGACAAAACGGGCACACTGACCGAAGGCTGTTTTGTCCTGACGGGACAGCAGACGCTCGGCGCCATGCCAGCCGCCCAATGTCTTGCACTGGCAGCGGTGCTGGAAGCGGGTAGCGAGCATCCGATCGGCAGGGCGCTGGTCGGCGCGGCCAGTAGGGCGGATATCGGTGGAGACAGCCCGTCAGTTACCGCCGTGCTAAATGTGCCGGGGCAGGGCGTGCAGGCCGACATTGACGGCAAGCGATTCCGGCTGGGCCGCGTCAACTTTGTCGCCGAAATCGCCAAGTCATGCGCCACGGCATCGGTACCGGACGCGGACCGCGCTCGAATTCCCGGCGCCACGCAAGTTTGGCTGGGCGCCGAAGACGGCATGCTGGCTTTATTCGAGCTGTCCGACCAGGCCCGTGAATCGACGCCGGAACTGCTTGAAGCGCTGCGCCGACAGGGTGCGCGCTGCCACCTGGTCAGCGGCGACAGCATCGAAACCGTGCAGTGGTGGGCGTCGCACTTCGGCATGGAGCGAGCCCGCGGCGCCGTATCCCCCGAAGGCAAGCGTGAATATGTCGCACGGCTCCAGCGTGAAGGGGCCGTGGTGCTGGCCGTCGGGGATGGCATCAATGACGCGCCGGTGCTGGCGCAGGCGCAGGTATCCGTTGCCATCGGCAGCGGCGCCCCGCTTGCGCAGGCGGGGGCCGACGCTGTGCTGACGCACGGAAACGTCGCGGAAATCGCTCGGGCGATCGCGCTGGCGCGGCAGACGCGCCGCGTAGTGCGGCAGAACCTTGGCTGGGCCTTCTTCTACAACGTGGTGGCCATCCCGCTGGCGGCGACGGGTTTTGTCACGGCATGGATGGCCGGCATCGGCATGTCGGTGTCCTCGCTGCTCGTGGTGGCGAACGCCTGGCGCCTGCTGCGTGCGGGCAGAAACGGAGTCTAGGAATGGAAACGCTGTACCTGCTGGTGCCCATGAGCCTGGTTCTTGTCATTGTCATCGCTGGTGCGCTCTGGTGGGCCCTGCATGCCGGCCAGTACGACGATCTCGACCGGCCCGGGGAGGCCATTTTGCTGGACAACGACAAGCCCTGAAGGGTGCCGTCGACTTGCAGTGCGGAGATAGGTTCATGGGCTCCCTGTGCAACTTGATAAAGATCAACGCGGTAAGAGCGCTCGTTCCATAAAGTCACAACGTCAATCGGTTTATCTTTCTAATGTGGGGGTCTGAATGGATGTCTCAGCCGCGTCTTCACGCGTCGACACCTTCAATTACGGCGTCGTAAGGCAGTTCGCTGTCATGACGGTAGTCTGGGGGATCGTCGGCATGGCCGTCGGCGTGCTGCTCGCAGCACAGCTGATCTGGCCGGATCTCAACTTCAACACGCCATGGCTGTCGTTCGGCCGACTGAGACCGCTGCATACCAATGCGGTGATCTTCGCTTTCGGCGGCAGCGCGCTGTTTGCGACTTCGTACTACGTCGTGCAGCGTACCTGCCAGGCGCGCCTGTTCTGCGGTCCGCTTGCTGCCTTTACGTTCTGGGGCTGGCAACTCGTGATCGTTGCGGCGGCTATCACGCTGCCGCTGGGTATCACCAGCTCGAAGGAATACGCCGAACTGGAATGGCCGATCGACTTGCTGATCACGGCCGTCTGGGTGGCCTACGCCGTGGTCTTTTTCGGCACCATCGTCAAGCGCAAGACCCGGCATATCTACGTTGCCAACTGGTTCTTCGGCGCGTACATCCTGACGATCGCCATCCTGCACATCGTCAACAACATTGAAATGCCGGTGTCGATGTGGAAGTCCTATTCCGCCTATGCCGGCGTGCAGGACGCCATGATCCAGTGGTGGTATGGCCATAACGCCGTAGGCTTTTTCCTGACCACCAGCTTCCTGGGCATGATGTACTACTTCATCCCGAAGCAGGCGGAACGGCCAATCTATTCGTATCGCCTGTCGATCGTCCACTTCTGGGCGCTGAACTTCACGTACATGTGGGCCGGCCCCCACCACTTGCAGTACACCGCGCTGCCTGACTGGGCACAGTCGCTGGGCATGGTGTTCTCGCTGATTCTGCTGGCACCGTCCTGGGGCGGCATGATCAACGGCATCATGACGCTGTCGGGCGCCTGGCACAAGCTGCGCACCGACCCGATCCTGAAGTTCCTGGTAGTGGCGCTGTCGTTCTATGGCATGGCCACGTTCGAAGGCTCGATGATGTCGATCAAGACCGTCAACGCGCTTTCGCACTACACGGACTGGACGATTGGCCACGTGCATTCGGGCGCGCTGGGCTGGGTGGCGATGATTTCCATCGGCTCGCTTTATTACCTCATTCCTCGCCTGTTCGGCGAGAAGCAGATGTACAGCGTTCGTCTGATCGAGTGGCACTTCTGGATCGCCACCATCGGCGTGGTGCTCTATATCGCCTCGATGTGGATTGCCGGTGTGATGGAAGGTCTGATGTGGCGCGCCACGCAGCCCGACGGCACGCTGACCTACGCGTTCGTTGAAGCGGTCAAGGCCAAGTACCCGTTCTACCTGATCCGTCTGCTGGGCGGCATCTGCTTCCTGTCCGGCATGCTGCTGATGGCCTATAACGTCGCGAAAACCATCATCGGCAAGCGTGCGGTGGATGCGCCGATCCCGGCCAGCATTCCTGCCTCTGCCCACTGATCCATCAGGATAGAAACGATGTCCGAAAAACAAAGCTTCTTTTCCCACGAAACGCTGGAGAAGAACATCGGCTGGCTGATCATCTGCACGATCCTGGTGGTCAGCATTGCCGGCCTGGTGCAGATCGTGCCGCTGTTCTTCCAGCATTCCACCACCAAGCCCGATGTCGGGATCAAGCCGTATTCGCCGCTTCGGCTGATGGGCCGTGATATCTACATCCGCGAAGGCTGTGTCGGCTGCCATTCGCAGCAGGTCCGTACGCTGCAGGCCGAGACCGAGCGCTATGGCCATTTCTCGACGGCGGGTGAATCGGTCTACGACCATCCGTTCCTGTGGGGCTCCAAGCGCACCGGGCCCGACCTCGCGCGCGTCGGTGGCCGCTACTCCGATGACTGGCAACGCATTCACCTGCGCAATCCGCGCGATGTCGTGCCGGAATCGGTGATGCCGTCCTATCCGTGGCTCGAGAAGGCTCAACTGCCGACCGATGATATCCAGGCCCGCATGCGCGCACTGGTGCGACTGGGCGTGCCGTACACCGAGGCGGAAATCGCCAAGGCCCCTGAAGAGCTCAAGAACAAGAGCGAAGAGGATGCGCTGGTCGCCTACCTGCAAGGATTGGGCACCAACCGTCGCAATGTGCGCGTGGACGCAGCCGCAGCCGCAGCCGCGCCCGCGAAGGAGTAAGTCATGGCGATGCTGACCGCTTTTGCCACGATCGTGTCGATGGTCGTATTCCTGGGAATTTGCTGGTGGGCCTGGTCGAATGGCCGGCAAGCCGCCAACCAGGAGTCCGCCATGCTGCCGTTCGCACTGCCTGACGAGACCCACACAACATCGAGCCGGAATACCTAGTCATGAGCGATTTCTTTTCCGATTTCTGGAGCTACTACATCGCTGCCATCGCGCTCGTCGGCATCGTCTGGTGCGTGTGGCTGCTTTTTTCTCAACGCAAGGTCACAAAGGTTGCCAACGCCGGTGATGACACCGGCCATGTCTGGGACGGCGATCTGCGCGAGCTGAACAACCCGTTGCCACGCTGGTGGATGTGGATGTTCCTGCTGGCCTGCATCTTCGGCCTGGTCTACCTGGTCCTCTATCCTGGACTCGGCTCGTATGCGGGCGTGCTGAAGACTTCGACGCAAGGCGAACTGGCCGCGCATCAGCAGGCACAGGAGAAGTTGCAGCACGATGTCTACGCCAAGTACCTGAATATGGACGTCAAGCAGGTGGCGGCAGACCCGCAGGCCCGCGAGATTGGCCAGCGCCTGTTCCTGAACTACTGCGCGCAATGCCATGGCTCGGACGCACGCGGCAGCCGCGGCTTTCCGAACCTGACGGACCACGACTGGCTCTATGGCGGTGAACCCGAGACGATCCAGCAGACCATCACGAAGGGCCGCAATGGCGTGATGCCGTCGTTTGCCTCGACCATCGACGGCAAGCTCGCAGCGGATGTGGCGCAGTATGTGCGATCGCTGTCGGGCCTGTCGTTCGACCCGATCCGGGCATCGCGCGGCGAGAGCACGTTCAAGTCCACCTGTGCTGCGTGCCATGGTGCGACCGGCAAGGGCAATCAGGCACTCGGCGCGCCCAACCTGTCCGATAACGTGTGGCTGTATGGCAGTTCGGAAGGCAGTATTGTCGAGGCCATCCTGAAGGGTCACAACAACCACATGCCCGCGCACGAAGAGATCCTGACTCCCGAGCGTATCCGCATGCTGACGGCCTATGTCTGGGGGCTTTCCAATACCGGAGGCTCAGGGCAATGATCACCGACTCAGGCACGGGGTGCGCCATGGCGTCTGAAGGAGCGCGCGCATGAACGCCCCCGGGACAGAACCTCTGGCCCGCACGGCCGGCCCGCAAGGGCCGGCGTCGTCGCCTGTCGAAACCTCCGACGAAACGCTCTACGAGGTTCGACGCAAGATCTACCCGCGCTCGGTGACGGGCGCGTTCTCCAACTGGCGGGTCTGGATGGTACTCCTGACCCAGCTCATCTACTACGGCACGCCCTGGCTGCAATGGAATGGCAGACAGGCCGTGCTGTTCGACCTTGGCGCCCGCAAGTTCTATATCTTCGGACTGGTGCTTTGGCCGCAGGATGTCATCTATCTTGCCGTCCTGCTGGTGATCTCCGCGCTGGCGCTGTTCCTGTTCACGGCCATTGCGGGGCGGCTCTTCTGTGGCTACGCGTGTCCACAGACGGTCTACACCGAAATATTCATGTGGATCGAACGGCATGTCGAAGGTGACCGCTTCGCGCGGATCCGTCTGGACGGCGATCCGTGGAGTTTGCGCAAATTTCGCCTGAAGGCGACCAAGCACTCGCTGTGGCTACTGGTCGCGCTATGGACGGGCTTCACGTTCATTGGCTACTTCGCGCCGATACGCGAGCTTGGCGGTCAGGTCCTGAGCTTCTCGCTGGGGCCGTGGCAGGCGTTCTGGATGCTCTTTTACGCCTTCGCGACATGGGGCAATGCGGGCTTCATGCGCGAGCAGGTGTGCAAGTATATGTGCCCGTATGCGCGATTCCAGAGCGTGATGGTTGACCGCGACACCTACGTGGTCACCTACGACGTCGGGCGCGGCGAGCCGCGCGGGAGCCGGTCGCGCAAGGTGGATCATCATCAGGCAGGGCTTGGCGACTGCGTCAACTGCAGCATTTGCGTGCAGGTGTGTCCGACAGGCATTGATATCCGTGACGGGCTGCAGTACGAGTGCATTGGCTGCGGCGCCTGCATCGATGCCTGCAATCAGGTCATGGACAAGATGGACTACCCGCGTGGGCTGATCCGGTACACGTCCGAGAACGCCATGCGCAAGGCGCTGTCAGCCGCGGTGGCGCGCAAGCGGCTCGTGCGGCCGCGGACCATCATCTACTCGGTCATCTGGCTGGTGATGGTAGCGGGTTTCGTGGTGTCGCTAGCGCTGCGCACGCCGTTGAAGGTCGACATCATCCGCGATCGCGGGGCGTTGGGGCGTGAGGTGGATGGACGCTGGATTGAGAACGTCTATCGACTGCAACTGATCAACACCACCGAGGCACCCATGCGCATCAGCGTGCAGGCCGAAAGCGACGATCTGAAGAACCTGACGGTCGAGTACGATCCCGACGCGAAGGCCCTGGCGCCGACGTCGAACAAGCTGGTGCCGATCCGGATTCGCGTGCCGATCGACGATGCCGCGCAGGGTACGCACAAGATCAGCGTGACGGTGACAAGCGAAGGTTCGGGGCAAGGTAGTGCGCAAATCAGGCAATCTACCAGTTTCATCGTGCCGCGCAATTTGTGATGCTAAGGGCGGTGCAGCGCATCGGCGCTGCGCCGTACCAACCGCGAGCGCCTCGGTGAGGCGCCGACGAAGGGGGCAAGACGATGCAAGAAAGCAATCCGTGGTGGAAGGAGCCGTGGCCGTGGCTTCTGATGAGCGGCCCGTTGCTGGCCATAGTGGCTTGCGGCGTAACCATCTGGCTGGCTTCTACCCATCCTGACCGGCCGGTAGTCGAAGGTGTGTCCCGGCACGGCCTGGTCGTCGAGAAAGCAGAAGGGGTCCCGGGCAGTGCCAAGGCACCGCAAGCGAGGCGGCCATGAGGCTGCGCTGGCTGATGTGGGTACTGTGGCCGGCGTTCCTGATGGCCGGGGTGGCCACGGCAACCGTGTTTTCGGTGGTGGATCCCGGAGATCTGAATTTCTTCGGCCACCCGATCGAGGCCTCGCGCGAGGCCATTTATACGATCGGGTTCTTGCTGGCCTGGGTATTCTGCGCGTTGTCCAGCGGATTGACGCTCTATACCATGCCGACGAAGCTCAGCGAAACGGACGAGCTGGAGTGATTGGGCTGAAGCGGACCGTCTTGCCAGGCAAGGCGGTCAGACGGCCTCAGCAGGAGCGGCTGTAGACTTGCTTGATGCCTTCCATGTCGACGAGCTTGACGTGGCGTTGACGGATCTGGATCAGGCCCGCCTCGGCGAATCGTGAGAACAGGCGGCTGACCGTTTCGAGCTTCAATCCGAGATAGCTGCCGATTTCTTCCCGGCTCATGCGCATGACGAACTCGGTCGACGAATACCCGCGTGCGGACAGACGTTCTGACAGGTTGATCAGGAACGCGGCAAGTCGCTCTTCGGCACGCATGGACCCCAGCGTGACGAGCATGAGCTGATCATGCGATATTTCCTTCCCCATCAGTCGCAGGAACTGCTGCTGCAGCGATGGCAGATCCATGGACAGCGTCTGAAGATCGGCCATGCGTACGACGCATACTTCCGTGTCTTCAAGCGCGGTGGCATCCGAGGCGTGCTGCATTTCACCCAGGCCGTCGAGGCCGACCACTTCGCCAGGCAAATGGAAGCCGGTGATTTGCGAGCGGCCGTCTTCCGTGGTGACATGCGTCTTCAGGGTGCCGAAGCGAATGGCAAAAACCGCAGTCAGCGGATCGCCCATGCGGTACAGGGTTTCGCCCTTGTGGACACGGACGCGCTCTTGCACCAGGGTATCCATCTTTTGCAGATCCTGCTGGCTCATGCCCACCGGCAGGCACAGTTGCCCCATGCCGCAAGTGGAGCAACGGGGCGACATCTCGGTGACGGGGATGGATGTTAGCAATTGGAACCTGCAAGGAATGAGCGGCGAGGGCGCAATGCATGCATTTTAACGCGCGATGTGATGCGGTAGGGAGTTGCAATTGACTTTTGGTGTGCTTCTCAGTGTTTTCATGCTTGCCTTGCTGGGGGGCTTTCATTGCGCTGCCATGTGCGGTGGCGTTGCCCTCGCAGTCGAGCAGCGCGCCGTGGACGTGCCGATTGCCGTGGTGCGGCGCCCCCAAGACTGGCTCCTGGAGTTGCTGGTGATGCATGTGGGCAGGATTTCCACTTACATGCTGCTCGGTGCGATCCTTGGAGCGGTGGGGGCGACGGCCTGGCGCCAGGATTACCTGCCGGTTCAGCGCTGGCTATTTGGCGCCGGGAGCGCCTTGCTGCTGGTATCTGGCTGGCGCCTGCTACGCGGCGAAGCGTTTTCCATCGTGTGGCTGGAACGGTTCGGCGCGCGCGCGGGGACCGCCGTTGCCGGAAGCTTCGGCCGGCTTCGCCGCAAAACTCCGGCCACGGCGGCGAGAAGCGGTGGTCTGGTGCGCCGCTACGGCATGGGCTTGGCGTGGGGGCTCGTGCCCTGTGGCATGGTCTATGGTGCGCTTGCCCTCGCGTTACTGGCCGGTAATGCGCCCTCGGGTGCCCTGGTAATGGGCGCCTTCGGGCTTGGCACGCTACCGAATTTGCTGGCGCTATCCAGCTTTTCGGGGCTGCTGCGCGCTTGGGCTCGCCGCCGTTGGGTCAGGATGGGAGCTGGATTGGCGGTCATGGTCTTCGGCGGCCTGGGAATCGGTCGAGCGGTGTTATTGCCACATTCGCTGGCCGAGCATGGTTTTTGCCTGGTGTTTTGACGCCACCGTGAAGGCGCGGGAGTGCGCGGTGGTTGCAGGCGGATGCGGGAATGCCATACAATCGCCTGCATTGCGGTATCGCGCGGCGTGTTTCCGAGCGGCGCCTGGCAGCCCTTCCAAAAAAAGGGCGTCCGGAGTTTCGGACAAGCCGACATTTCGGCGCCGAACCCTTCCGCAGTCCATCCGGTTCATAATATCTGTTCAAAAGTCCGGCTGGCTCTGCGACCGTGGTGCGGTCATTGCTGGCCCTGATCCCGATATTCGTTTTTCTTGCGGCCCAGGCGGACGTTCGCCGGAAGCCATGTCCGCCCATGTGGGCGCGTGCAAGAGGTTCGTGCACTGGTACTTGCCGGTGACCGGGCAATCTCCTGCCGGAACACACCCGGCAAATCGAAGCAAAAGAAGGTGCACGGTCTCGAAGCGAAACGCTTTCGGGTTTGCTGCGCGATGAGATGGCGGTGGCAATCGCACCGTTAAATCCACAATGTCCAGGGCTCCGGATTCGTCCCTGAGCAGGTGCAAAGACAGGCTGCACACCCAACATGAATACCCAAGAGGCGAAGATCGTCCTCGAGACTGCGCTGATCTGTGCGCAGGAGCCCTTGCGCGTGAGCGACCTGCGCCGTCTGTTTGCAGACGATGTCGGCGCGGACACTGTTCGGGTCCTGCTTGATGAGTTGCGCCAGGACTGGCGCCAGCGCGGGGTCGAGTTGGTGGCACTGGCCAGCGGCTGGCGTTTCCAGAGCCGGCCTGAGATGCGGGAATACCTCGATCGCCTCAATCCCGAGAAGCCCCCCAAGTATTCGCGGGCCGTCATGGAAACGTTGGCGATCATTGCTTATCGTCAGCCGGTAACGCGTGGTGACATAGAGGAAATCCGTGGCGTGACGGTTAGCACGGAGGTGGTCAAGAAACTGGAAGACCGCAGCTGGATCGAGGTCATCGGCCACCGCGATGTACCGGGGCGACCGGCACTCTATGCGACCACCAAGGCATTCCTGGACGATCTGGGTTTGCGTACGCTGGACGAACTGCCTCCGCTCGAAGACGCCCAGGCGCAATCGCAGGCGGCGCTACTGGATCAGCAGGCGATCGATTTTGAAGAGATGGCAACGGCGCTGCCGGTGGCTGGCGACGAAGAGGCCTTCCCTGAGCCGGAGCCGGTTACGCCGGCCGGTGAGTCGTCCGATGCCGCCAAGCCGGCTGCTGGCGACGAACCTCCTGACGAGGCTGGGGCCGTCGCGCAGGCCAGCGCCGACGCCATGCAGGTGGCAGATCTCGCGTCGGCTGTGACCGAGGCAAATGGCTTCCATGCCGAAAGCGCGCCGGGCAACCAGGACGGCGGCAATTCATCCGGCGACGATACTGTGCCGCCGCACGCGAGCGAGCATGATGATGAGCGCGTGCCCAACTGAACAATATGCAACATCCGATAGTGAATACTTTGTCTGATTCCGTTGAACAAGACACCCGGTCAGCCGGGTCACCGGCTGCCGACGGCGCAGCAGAATCCGGGTCAGGCACCGATACGGCGCCGCGCCGGAAGGGGCTGAGACGCGGCTTGCGCAACCTGGTGGCTTCGCGCCGGCAGGGCGGGCAGGATCGAGACGGCAATCGCGCCGAAGGAGCCGAGTCTGGCGCCCAGGCTGATGCTGGCGAGAGCAGGCCTGCCGGCGAACCCGGCGGGCGTGCGGCCCCGCGTGGCCGCGGCAAGCGCAAGCCGATCAGGGCGGAAAATGCGCCGGCCCGGGAAGGCGGTCAAGCTGGGCAGGAGCGCGGCGACAAGGGCGAGCAGGCGGGCCGCAAGCGCAAGCCGCAGGGCCAGCGCACTGCCCGGGCCACGCCGGAAGGCGATGTCCAGTCGGCGGGTCGGCAGCAGGGCCCGCGCAAGGGTGGTCAGTCGCAACGGAAGGGGCCGGCCGGTCCCGAGAAGGCGGGCGCGAGCAGCGAAGACCTGTTCCGCTTTGTTATCTCGGATCAGTACGACCAGGAAGACACCGTCATCCCACGCACCAAGGCTAAGCCGGTGCGCGAACTGTCCGCGGACGACGATGCGCCTAAGCTGCACAAGGTCCTGGCTGAAGGCGGCCTGGGCTCGCGCCGCGAAATGGAGGAGCTGATCCTGCAGGGCCGCGTTTCCGTCAACGGATTGCCCGCGCATATCGGCCAGCGGATCCTGCCGGCCGATCAGGTCCGGGTGAACGGCAAGCTGATTCATCGCAAGATTTCTTCCAAGCCTCCGCGCGTGCTGCTGTACCACAAGCCGGCCGGCGAGATCGTGAGCCAGTCGGATCCCGAGGGCCGCCCGACCGTGTTCGACAGCCTGCCGCGCATGAAAACCGGCAAGTGGGTCGCGGTGGGCCGCCTGGATTTCAATACCGAAGGCCTGCTAATCTTTACGACGTCGGGCGACATTGCCAATCGCTTCATGCATCCCCGCTATGGCGTGGAGCGCGAGTACGCGGTGCGTACGCTGGGTGAGCTGGCGGAAGCAGATCGCCAGCGCCTGCTCCATGGCATCAAACTCGATGACGGCGAGGCCAATTTCCTGCGCATTGCGGATGGTGGTGGCGAGGGCGTGAACCAGTGGTATCACGTGGCGCTGACCGAGGGGCGTAACCGTGAAGTGCGCCGCATGTTTGAAGCGGTGGGCCTGACGGTGTCGCGCCTGATTCGCACGCGTTACGGGCAGTTCCTGCTTCCGCGCGGCCTGAAGCGCGGGCGTTGGCAAGAGCTGGAGGCGACGGAAGTCAGGACGATGATGGATGCCATCGGCCTGAAGGTGCCGGGCAGGGGTGAGCAGCAGGGTGGCAAGGGCATGACCAAGGTCGGTGGGCGCAAGCAGCGCACCGAGGCGGCAATTGCCGGCATGCCCATGCATACCGGTATGGACGGCCTGCCGCGGGTCGACAAGGGCGGTGCGGGCCGTGGCCAACCCGATCCTATGCGGACGTCGATGGGCTATATCAGCCATGGTCCCACCGTGCTGACGTCGCACGCCGCTAATCTGGGTGGCGGGCGCGGACAGGGTGGCGGACGCGCTGGCGGCGGGCGCGGCGGTGCGGGTGGCGCGGGCCTTGGTGGCCAGGGCCGGCCTCAGCGCCGCGGCGGCGATGTCAACGGCAATGTGATGCCGAAGGCTGCAAAGGGCGGCGGCAATCGCTCGGGCCGCGGCAAGGGCGGTGGCGCCGGCGGTGCTGGCGGCGGCAACCGGGGCGGTAACCGAGGTAACCGCTAAGCGGCAGCCCCGGCGGCCATTCACTGCCGGGGCCTGATCAGGCGCCGATACATGCCCTTTTGCCTTTTGGACATAATCTGCGTATAATTAAAGTCTATTCAAAAAGTCATCCTCCCAGAGGATGGGCGAATGATGGGCATTGTGCCCATTTTTTTTTGGTTCGCCCGTTTGACGCATGTGCGCCGGAGGCTGACTGGCAGGTGGCTTTGCCCATGTCGTCCCAGGCGGGGCAGGCAAGCCAGCCTGCCCTGGAAGTTGATGGCCATTACTTGGGAATACAGTGCATCTGGCAGATTTGATCGAAACCACCCTTAACGGCATGGGATACGAGCTGGTTGAGCTCGAACGTGCTCCGGCCGGACTGTTGCGTGTCTATATCGATCAGCCTGAAACCGGCATCGTCATCGAGGATTGCGAGAAGGTGAGCCGGCAGTTGACGCACGTGTTGACCGTCGAGAACGTCGATTACGAACGGCTTGAAGTCTCCTCGCCGGGGTTGGACCGGCCGCTGAAGAAACTGGCCGACTATGCCCGCTTCGCCGGGGCAGAAGCGCGCGTGACGCTACGCCTGCCTGTCAATGGGCAAAAGAACTTCACGGGCATTCTGCGCGAGCCGACGGGTGAGGCTGGCGCCGAGAAGGTTGGCCTGGAGTTCCAGGGCAAGGACGGTCCGGCGCTGCTGGAGTTCACGGTATCTGATGTCGATAAGGCGCGCCTGGTGCCGGTGATCGACTTCAAAGGAAATCAAAGAAAAGGGAACAAGCAATGAGCCGCGAAGTTCTGTTGCTCGTCGATGCGCTTGCGCGTGAAAAGAACGTCGACAAGGATGTGGTATTTGGCGCGCTGGAGGCTGCACTGGCCTCCGCGACCAAGAAGCGTTTCGAGGAAGACGTGGATATCCGTGTCGCGATCGACCGCGAATCGGGCGAGCATGAGACGTTCCGCCGCTGGCTTGTCGTCCCTGACGATCAGGGCCTGCAGGAGCCGGACAAGGAAATCCTGCTGTTCGAGGCACGCGACGACAACCCGAGCATCGAGCTGAACGACTATGTCGAGCAGCAGATAGAGTCCGTCGAATTCGGGCGTATCGGCGCCCAGGCCGCGAAGCAGGTGATCCTGCAGCGCATCCGCGACGCCGAGCGCGAGCAGATCCTGAACGACTACCTCGATCGCGGCGAGAAGATCATGACCGGTACGGTCAAGCGCGCCGACAAGAAGGGCCTGATCGTCGAATCCGGTCGCGTGGAAGCGCTGCTGGCACGCGACCAGATCATCCCCAAGGAAAATCTGCGCACCGGCGACCGTGTCCGTGCGTATATCCTGAACGTGGATCGCGCGGCCCGCGGCCCGCAGATCGAACTGTCGCGCACCGCGCCCGAGTTCCTGATCAAGCTCTTCGAGAACGAAGTGCCCGAGATGGAAGAAGGCCTGCTGGAGATCAAGGCGGCAGCCCGCGACCCGGGCGTGCGCGCCAAGATCGCCGTGGTGGCGCATGACAAGCGTATCGATCCGATCGGTACCTGCGTGGGTGTGCGTGGTACCCGCGTGACGGCCGTTCGCAACGAGATCGGCGGCGAAGCCGTGGACATCGTGCTGTGGTCGGAAGATCCGGCGCAGTTCGTGATCGGCGCGCTGGCGCCGGCGCAGGTGCAGTCGATCGTCGTGGATGAGGAAAAGCACAGCATGGATGTGGTCGTCGACGAGGAGAATCTCGCCGTGGCCATCGGTCGCAGCGGGCAGAACGTGCGCCTTGCGTCCGAACTGACCGGCTGGCAGATCAACATCATGACGCAGGAAGAGTCGGCGGCGAAGCAGGCCGAGGAAAGCGATGTCGTGCGCAAGTTGTTCATGGCCAAGCTGGACGTCGACGAAGAAGTGGCCGATATCCTGATCGACGAAGGATTCTCCACGCTGGAAGAAGTGGCCTACGTTCCCATCAGTGAAATGATGGAAATCGAGGCGTTTGATGAAGACACCGTCAACGAGCTGCGCAACCGCGCACGTGATGCGCTCCTGACGATGGAACTGGCCCGGGAAGAAAAGGTTGAAGAGGTGTCGCAAGACCTGCGCTCGCTCGACGGCCTCAACCCGGAACTGATCGGCAAACTGGCCGAAGGCGATATCCATACGCGTGACGACCTGGCAGAACTGGCCGTCGACGAACTGGTCGAGATGACAGGCGTCAGCGAGGAAGAAGCCAAGGCGCTGATCATGAAGGCACGGGAACATTGGTTCAACTGAGGGACACGTCCGGGCATGTGACAACATTACCGGACGCGCTTTCCACATACGATTTGTCCCGACGAAGAAACCAAGCATTGAAAGGGTTTGAATGGCAAGCACAACAGTTGCCCAACTGGCCGCAGAACTGAGTCGCAGCGCAGCTGCCCTGCTGGAACAATTGCAGGCGGCTGGGGTGGGCAAGGCGACGCCAGAAGATATCGTCACGGAATCGGATAAGACCAGCTTGCTGGACTATCTGAAGCGTTCGCACGGCCAGGCCGATGACAGCGCACGCAAGAAGATCACGCTGACCAAGCGTGAAACTTCCGAAATCCGTCAGGCCGACTCCACCGGCAAGACGCGCACCGTTCAGGTCGAGGTGCGCAAGAAGCGCGTGTTGATGAAGCGCGACGAAGCGACGTCCGACCATCACGCCGAGTCGGAGCCGCATACCGTGGACGCCGACGCCGCCGAACAGGCGCGCCGTGAAGAAGAGGAGCGCAACCAGGCGGAACTGCTGGCACGCCAGGAAGCCGAAGCGAAGGCGCGCCGCGAGGCCGCCGAGCGAGAGGAAGCCGAGCGCCGTGCGCAGCAGGAAGCCCTGGAAGCCGAACAGCAGCGCCAGAACGCTCTTCTCGCCAAGAAGGCCGAAGAGGAAGCTGCTGCCGCGCGTGCCGTGAACGAGGCCGCCGAAGAAGCTTCGCGCAAGAAGGCCGAGGACGAGCAGGCGCGCGTAGCCGCCGAGCGCGCGGTCGCGCAGAAGGCTGCCGACGATGCTAAGGCAGCCGCCGACAAGGCGCGTGTCGAGCAGCAGGACGCCGCACGCAAGCGCCGCGAGGCTGCCGAAGCCGAAGCCCGTGCCATCCAGCAGATGCTGAATGCGCCGGCACGCGTGCTCAAGGCACCGTCCGAGCGCAAGGCGGAAGAAAAGAAGGCCGAGCAGACCGGTACGCTGCACAAGCCGGTCAAGCCGGCCGGCGCCACGGCCGAGGCCAAGAAGGATGAGAAGAAGCCGGCCACCACTGCCGCACCCAGCACGACGGTCGACAAGAAGACCGGCAAGCCTGGTGCCCCGGGGTGGAAGGATGACGCCTCGCGCGGCAAGAAGGGCGGCCTGAAGACACGCGGCGATTCGTCGGGTGGCGTGGGCGGCTGGCGCGGTGGTCCGCGTGGCCGCGGTGGTCGTCACCAGCGTGACGACGACGGCCGCAGCAATTTCCAGGCGCCGACCGAACCCGTGGTGCGTGAAGTGCACGTGCCGGAAACCGTTTCGGTGGCGGATCTTGCACACAAGATGGCCGTGAAGGCATCCGAGGTCATCAAGCAGATGATGAAGCTCGGCCAGATGGTGACGATCAACCAGGTGCTGGACCAGGAAACCGCCATGATCGTGGTGGAAGAAATGGGCCACAAGGCGTTTGCCGCCAAGCTGGATGATCCGGAAGCGCTGCTGGTGGTGGACGGCGAAGAGCACACCGATGCCGAGCAGCTGCCGCGTCCGCCAGTGGTGACCGTCATGGGTCACGTCGACCACGGCAAGACCTCGCTGCTGGACTACATCCGCCGCACCAAGGTTGCAGCGGGCGAAGCCGGCGGGATTACGCAGCACATCGGTGCCTACCATGTGGAAACCGACCGCGGCGTGATTACGTTCCTGGACACCCCGGGTCACGAGGCCTTCACGGCCATGCGTGCCCGCGGTGCCAAGGCTACCGACATCGTGATCCTGGTGGTCGCGGCCGACGACGGCGTGATGCCGCAGACCAAGGAAGCCATTGCGCATGCCAAGGCTGCCGGGGTGCCGATCGTCGTGGCGATCAACAAGATGGACAAGCCGGATGCCAACCCCGACCGCGTCAAGCAGGAGCTGGTGGCCGAGCAGGTGTTGCCGGAAGAGTACGGTGGTGATTCGCCGTTCGTGCCGGTGTCGGCCAAGACCGGTGCCGGCATCGAGGATCTGCTCGAGCAGGTGTCGCTGCAGGCCGAAGTCCTGGAACTGAAGGCACCGGTCGACGCGCCGGCCAAGGGTCTGGTGGTGGAAGCCCAGCTCGACAAGGGCAAGGGCCCGATCGCGACGATCCTGGTCAGCAGCGGCACGCTCAAGCGTGGCGATGTAGTGTTGGCTGGTAGCGCCTATGGCCGCGTGCGTGCCATGCTGGACGAAAACGGCAAGCCGACCAAGGAAGCCGGTCCGTCGATCCCGGTGGAAATCCAGGGTCTGTCGGAAGTGCCGGCTGCCGGTGAAGAAGTACTGGTGCTGCCGGACGAGCGCAAGGCACGCGAAATCGCGCTGTTCCGCCAGGGCAAGTTCCGCGATGTGAAGCTGGCCCGACAGCAGGCTGCGAAGCTGGAAACGATGCTGGAGCAGATGAGCGAAGGCGACGTCCAGACGCTGCCGCTGATCGTGAAGGCAGACGTGCAGGGTTCGCAGGAAGCGCTGGTGCAGTCGCTGCTCAAGCTGTCGACCGCCGAAGTGCGCGTGCAGATGGTTCACGCCGCGGTGGGTGGCATCACCGAATCGGACGTCAACCTGGCGACCGCTTCGAAGGCTGTCATCATCGGCTTCAACGTGCGTGCCGACGCCGGTGCGCGCAAGCTGGCCGAGAACCATGGCATCGACATCCGCTACTACAACATCATTTACGATGCGGTAGACGAGATCAAGGCGGCCATGTCGGGCATGCTGGCGCCGGAGAAGCGCGAGACCAATATCGGTCAGGTCGAGGTGCGCCAGGTTTTCCGCGTGCCGAAGATTGGCGCGGTGGCTGGCTGTATGGTTACCGACGGTCTGGTCAAGCGTACCTCGCTGGTGCGCGTGCTGCGCAACAACGTGGTCATCCACACCGGCGAACTCGACTCGCTCAAGCGTTTCAAGGACGACGTCAAGGAAGTCAAGCAAGGCTTCGAGTGCGGTCTGTCGATCAAGAACTTCAACGATGTTCAAGAAGGCGACCAGCTCGAAGTGTACGAAATCACCGAGGTGGCGCGCACGCTGTAAGGCGGCGCAACAACGGCGGGCTTCGGCCCGCCGTTGTCGTCTCGACAAGATGGTATTGAATGGCCAAGAAAGGCAGTATTTCCTCCCGTAACCTGCGTATCTCCGACCAGATCCAGAAGGACCTGGCCGAGATGATCCAGCGCGAGCTGCGCGATCCGCGCCTCGGACTGATCACGCTGCAGTCCGTCACGCTCACGCCGGACTATGCGCACGCCAAGGTCTACTTCACGGTGCTTGGCGCCGATGCCGTGGAAGCGGCAGCAATCCTGAACGAAAAGGCGGGTTACCTGCACTCGTTGTTGTACAAGCGCCTGCATATCCATACCGTGCCGACGCTGCGGTTCTTCCACGACACATCGGTCGAACACGCGATCGAGATGTCCAAGCTGATCAACGAAGCGAACGCCACGCGTTCCAGCGACGACTGATCCGATTCCGGCCGCGCCGGAATGCACAGTCCCGGCGCGGGCAACACGCCCGCCGCCCCCGCATTGTTCCCATGACCGATTCCGCCAATAACCGTCCGCCCCGGCTGCCGCGCCGAGAGGTGCATGGCGTGCTGCTGCTCGACAAGCCGCTCGGGTTGTCCTCAAACGATGCGCTGGTGCGCGCCAAGCGGCTGCTGCGCGCGCTCAAGGCTGGCCACACCGGAACGCTCGACCCGCTCGCCACCGGTCTGCTTCCGCTTTGCTTCGGCGAGGCGACCAAGTTTTCGCAGGACCTGCTCGAGGCCGACAAGACCTACGAGGCGATCGTGCGGCTTGGGCAGAAGACGACGACGGGCGACGCCGAAGGCGAGGTGCTGGCGGAGCGTCCGGTCGCTTGCGATCGCGCTGCGCTCGATGCGGCGATTGCGCGCTTCATGGGCGAGATCGACCAGATTCCCCCGATGCATTCGGCGCTGAAGAAGGACGGCCGTCCGCTGTACGAATACGCGCGCGCCGGACAGACGGTTGATCGCCCGGCCCGGCGCGTCAAGATTCATGAAATCAATATCCTCGACTGCGCGTTGCCGCAGGCGCCGGCGTTCACGATGCGCGTGAAATGCAGCAAGGGTACGTATATCCGTACGCTGGCCGAGGATATCGGCGAGGCACTTGGTTGCGGCGCGCACCTGACTGGCCTGCGCCGCATTGCGGTCGGTGACCTGACCCTGGACGCCGCCGTGACCCTGGAGCAGATCACCGCACAGCCGGACGATGCGCGTCCGGCCCTGCTCGCGCCGGTGGATGCGCTGCTGCAGCGTTGCCCGCCCGTCACGCTGGACGCCGAAGCGAGCGCCCGGTTCCTGCAGGGCCAGCGCATTGCGCAGAGGGATCTGCCGGCAGGCAGCGTGCCGCAAGAGGACACGCTGGCCCGCGTCTATGGCGGCGCGCCGGCGCGTCTGCTCGGTGTAGCGCGCATGCGCGAAGGCGCGTTGCGGCCGGAGCGACTGGTGCGCCTCTGAGGGCGTTGCCGCAACCTTCTTCGAGGCACGCGCTGGTCGCTCGCCTACAATGCAAGAGCCGTATGAAGGCCAGAGGTAACAGGAGGTAGCATGAGCGAACAGATCAGCCAGTTCCGGCCCCTGGATCCGGGCCGCATCAACCTGATGGACCCGTTCGAGGTGCAGTACTGGTGCCGCGAGCTGGGGTGTACCGAGCGTGCCCTGGAGGATGCCGTGGACGTTGCGGGCGAGCATATCGCCGCGGTGCGGGCCCGACTGGAGGCCGCCGGAGGGCAGGCCGGCGCAAGTTAGCAACGGTGAACCGGGCCGCTCTAGAACAGGCTGGCCCTAAGGGAAAAGGCCACGTGCTATCCAGCGCGTGGCCTTTTTTCCATGAGAGCTTCCGTTAATGTGCGCCGGCGGCCGCGTCCGCCCCGGCACCGCCCTTGGCCGGCTTGGTCAGCCATACAAAGCCGATCAGCACGAAAAACAGGACGCCGGAAATCCAGAAGATGTCATTGGCGCCAAGCATCGCCGCCTGCTGGCTGATGTTGCGTTCCATCAGGCCTACCGCCTGGGCCTGGCTCATGCCCATCTGCATCAGGTGATGAAGCTGGTCCGAGTAGGCCGGATTGTAGGGATTGATCTTCTCCACCAGCTGGGCGTGGTGCAGGGCGGTCCGGTTTTCCCACACGGTGGTGGAAATCGACGCGCCGATGCCGCCGAACGTGATCCGCACGAAATTCGACAAGCCCGATGCGGCCGGGATCTTGTCGGGCGGCTGGCCCGACAGGATGATCGACGTCAGCGGGATGAAGAACATCGCCATGGCCGCGCCCTGGATCAGGGTTGGGATCATCAGCGTGCGCGTGTCTACCTGCGTGGTGAAGCCCGCGCGCATCAGGCTGACAATGCCGAACGTGACGAATGCGGCCGTGGCGACCCAGCGGGCATCCATTTTCGGCAGGTTCCTTCCGATCACCGGCGACAGCAGGATCGCGAAGATGCCCACCGGCGCCATCACGATGCCCGCATCCGTGGCCGTGTAACCCACGATGGTCTGCAGCCACAGCGGCAGGATCACCAGGTTGCCGAAGAACAATCCATACGCCACCGAGATCGCCACCACGCCTGAGCTGAAGTTCCGGCCCTTGAACAGCGTGATGTCGACGATCGGATGCTTCTCGTAAGTCTCCCACACCAGGAAGAACAGGAAGCCCAGCACCGCCACCAGCGTGAGCACCACGATCTCGGTCGAATGGAACCAGTCGAGCTCCTTGCCCTTGTCGAGCATCAGCTGCATCGAGCCTACCCAGATCACAAGCAGCGACAGCCCGATGCGGTCGATCGGCAGCACCTTGGTCGGCGTTTCGCGGTCCTTGTAGATCGTCCACGTGGCGTAGGCGGTCAGCAAGCCCACCGGCACGTTGATGTAGAAGATCCACGGCCAGGTCATGTTGTCCGAGATCCAGCCACCGAGCAGCGGGCCCATGATGGGCGCCACCAGCGTCGTCATGCCCCACAGCGCGAGCGCCATGGTGCTCTTTTGCGGAGGGTAGCTCGATAGCAGCAGCGACTGCGACAGCGGGATCATCGGCCCGGCCACCGCCCCCTGCAGCACACGCGCGGCCAGCAGCGTTTCCAGGTTGGGCGCCACGCCGCACAGCCAGGACGACAGCACGAACAGCAGGATCGACGTGATGAACAGGCGCACCGCCCCGAAGCGCGTGGTGAGCCAGCCCGTCAGCGGCACGGAAATGGCATTGGCCACCGCAAACGACGTGATGACCCATGTGCCCTGGTTCGGCGCCACGCCGAGGTCGCCGGAGATGGCCGGAATCGATACGTTGGCGATCGACGAATCGAGCACGTTCATGAACGTGGCCAGCGACAGCGCGATGGTGCCGACCACCAGCTTGCCGCCGCTAAGCGGCTGCGTATGCGTCGGCCGTGCCGGCGGCTTTGGCGCGGCGCCGGCACGTTCGCCCACGGTCAGTGCGTCCGCCATGATCAGCCGCGGTTCGAGGGCCGCGCCACGGCGGCGCTGGCCGCTGCGTCGTCGGCCGGGAGGTTGCGCACCGGTGCGCCCTTGGCCGGTACGGCATCGGCAGGGGCGGGTGCACGGCCGCCGTTGTTCACGGCGATGATGCGCGCGATCAGCTGGTCGGCATCCTGCGCGACCTTGTCATAGACGTCGGTCTGCATCGGCTTGGCCGCGGTGGTGCTGACCATCGCGGCGCCTTCTTCCTTGCGCACATCGACCGTCACGTTCATCGACAGGCCGACGCGCAGCGGGTGGTCCTTCAGTTGCTGCGGGTCAAGCGCAATGCGCACCGGCAGGCGCTGCACCACCTTGATCCAGTTGCCGGTGGCGTTCTGCGCCGGCAGCAGCGAGAAGGCGGAACCGGTGCCGGCCGAGAATCCTTCCACCTTGCCGCTGTACTTGACCTTCGAGCCATAGACGTCGGCTTCAAGCGTCACGGGCTGGCCGATGCGCATATGCGTGATCTGCACTTCCTTGAAGTTGGCGTCGACCCAGACCTGGTCCAGCGGCACGATGGCCATCAGCGGCGCACCGGCGGCCACGCGCTGGCCAACTTGCACCGAGCGCTTGGCCACATAACCGGTCACAGGAGCGGGCAACGCCGAGCGTGCGTACGACAGGTATGCCGAGCGCACATTGGCCGCGGCGCGCTGCACGCTCGGGTGCTTGTCGACGGTGGTCTGGTCGGTCAGCACCTTGTTCGAGGCGAGTTGCTCGCGTGCCGCAAGCAGGGACGACTGCGCGCCTTGCAACGCGGCCTGCGCGTGGGAGATTTCTTCGCTCGACACCGCGCCCGAGCCCGCGATGGCCTGGCGGCGGCGCAGGTCATCGCGCGCCTTGGCGACGTCGGCTTCGCGCAGCGCCACATTGGCGGCCAGCGAACCGTTGTTGACGTAGAGCGTGCGCACCTCGCGCACTGCCTGGGCCAACTGGGCCTCGGCCTGTTCCAGCGCCACCTGCGTATCGGCGCGGTCGAGCTGGATCAGCGGCTGGCCGGCCGTGACCAGCTGCGTGTCATCGGCGGCGATCGATACCACCGTGCCGCCCACGAGCGGCGTCACCTGCACGACGTTGCCCGCGACGTAGGCATCGTCGGTGCTTTCAAAGTGCCGCGCATAGAGGCCCCAGTACACGCCATAGCCGACGCCTCCGACCACGATGGCCGCGGTCAGGGAAAGCAGCAGGCGCTTGCGCTTGCCATTGTTGTTGACGGATGCCGCCGGAGTATTGGAGTGGCCGGCTTGCTGGTTGTCGCTCATGTTGGTCTCTCGTGAATCTGTTCTGCAATGACGGGCGCGCGGATCAGCCGCGGGCGCCGGTCTGGCTGGTTGTCTGGTTCGTTGCTGCAGCGGCGGGGGCATGGCCTTCGCCGCCTTCCTGCGGTTCTTCGTAGCCACCGCCGAGGGCTTTCATGAGGGCCATCTGCAGGTCCAGCCGGCGGGCCTGCAGGTCGGTCGCCAGGCGGCGCTGCTGCAGCACATTACTCTCGGCGTTCAGCACGGTCAGTTGCGTGCCGAGGCCGGCCTTGTAGCGCATCGTGGCGAGCGAGTAGGCGTGTTCGGCCAGGTCCAGCGCTTCGCGCTGCGTCCTGATCTGGTTGTCCACGCTGCGGATGCTCGTCATCGTGTCGGCGGTTTCCTTGAGCGCGTCGACGAGGGTCTGGTTGTAACTCGCGACGGCAATGTCGTAGCGCGCGTACTTGCCCTTCAGGTTGGCGCGCAGCTTGCCGCCCTCGAAGATCGGCAGGTGCAGCGCGGGGCCGAAGCCCATGGTGCGGCTGATGCCCATGAACAGGTCTTCCGGGCGCAGCGACGCCAGGCCGGCAAAGCCGGTCAGCGTGATATTGGGCAGGAACTCCGCCTTGGCGACCTTGATCTCCTTGCCGCTGGCTTCCACGCGCCAGCGCGCGGCCACCAGGTCAGGGCGGCGGCCCAGTAGCCCGATGGTCAGGTCGTCCGGCACCTTTGGCGTGGCCTGCGCGAGCAGGACCGGCTTCTGGATCGACAGCCCGCGGTCCGGGCCCTTGCCCAGCAGCGCGGCGATCTGGTTGCGCGACAGCGCGATATCTTCGTCGATGCGCTGCAGGTCGGTGCGGGCGGCGGCCACCGTGCCGCGTGCCTGGGTGGTTTCCACCTGTGTGTCGAGGCCCGCGGCCAAGCGCTGCTGCGACAGCGAAGTGAGGTCCTGCCGTTGCGTGATGGCACGCTCGGCCACGTCGCGTTGCGCATAGAGCGCGGCCAGGCGGGCGTAAGCCTTGGCGACCGACGTGGTCAGGATCAAACGGGAGGCCTGGCTTTCGGCCTCCATGGCGTGATCGTCCGAGAGCGCGGCTTCGAGTGCCGAGCGGTTCTTGCCCCAGAAATCGAATTCATACGACAGGTTGGCCTGCAGGTGGGACTGGTTCCACCAGCGGCCCGCCAGCGGCGTGCCGGCGAACAGGTCGGTCTCGGAAAAGATCTGGCGTGTGATGTCGGCGCCGAAGCCGACCGTCGGGTAGAGCGCGCTGCGGGTCACGTCGGCCATGGCGCGCGACGCTTCCACGCGCGCTAAGGCGACCTGCAGGTTCGGGTTGTCCTTGACGGCTTCATCGACGAGCGAACGCAATTGCGGGTCCTGGAACTGATCGATCCAGTCGATGCCCGGCCATTGGCCATGTTCGGCCGGCAGGGTCTGATCGGTAGCCATGGCGCTGGCTTCCGTCATGGTCTGCGTACTGTGGGAATTGCCAAAGGCGGCGCACCCGGCGAGCACGGCCGCGGCCACGACCGTCAAGGCCAGCGTGCCTGCGCGGCGGCCCAGGGCGCGTGCGTGCGACGGGCTATAAAGAAAGTTTGAGAGCGCTTGGTTCATGGTTGATGCACCGGGCTGCAAAGGCCGGGCTGGAAATCTGGATCGATATCGGTTCGATATGGGTGGCGCAAGCGGAAAACGTGCCGGCGCGCTAGCCGGAGTTGTTGCAGATCACCCGGCGCAGCATGCTGCGCAGCGCTTCGACTTCTTCCGTCGAAAAACCGCGGAAATGGCTGGCCATGACCTTGCAAAAGATGGCGGGAAGTTGTGCGGCGAGAGCATGGCCCGCCGGCGTCAGCGTCAAGTCGATCACACGGCGATCGTCGTCGCGGCGCGTGCGCTCGATCAGCCCGCGCTTTTCCATGCGACTCAGCAGGCGCGTAATCGAACCCATGTCGGTGCTAAGTTCACGGCCCAGATCAGTGACCGTGCTGGCGCGCCCGGAAGAAATCATGGTCAGGCAACTCGCCTGCGCATGCGTGATGTCCAGATTGCTCACCTCTTGCTCGATGCTGTGGGCGAGCGTGTTCCTGGCGCGGGATATCAGATACCCCACGCTTTCGCCCATGACGTAGCGCTCCGGGTCAAACAAATCATTGGAAGAAGTGGCGGACGGGTCCGGTGACATCATTTGCCTCTGCAATCTTTGCTCTGACAAATATATGTGTGTGTTTAACTATCCGCAAGGATGGAAATTCGTCATTTCTGTTTTGGAAATAATTAACGCACAGTTTGGGCAGGTTTGAAGCAAGGCGTGCCGCGCTGCAGCATGCTATAATGTTGGGTTACTTCAGATTTCTGCACAGCGAGCTGCAATGACCCGCGCCATCCGTAATATCGCCATCATCGCCCACGTCGATCATGGCAAGACCACTCTGGTCGACCAACTCCTGCGCCAGGCAGGCACCTTCCGTGACAACCAGCAGGTTGCAGAGCGGGTGATGGACTCGAACGACCTGGAAAAGGAACGCGGGATCACGATTCTCGCGAAAAACTGTGCTGTCGAGTACAACGGCACCCACATCAACATCGTCGATACCCCGGGGCACGCCGACTTTGGTGGCGAAGTGGAGCGCGTGCTGTCGATGGTTGACGGCGTGCTGCTGCTGGTGGACGCCGTCGAAGGTCCGATGCCGCAGACCCGCTTCGTGACCCGCAAGGCGCTGGCGCTGGGCCTGAAGCCGATCGTGGTGGTCAACAAGATCGACCGCCCGGGCGCACGCCCGGACTGGGTGATCAACCAGACCTTCGATCTGTTCGACAAGCTGGGCGCCACCGACGAGCAACTCGACTTCCCGGTGATCTACGCCTCGGGCCTGAACGGCTTTGCCGGCCTGACCGAAGATGTTCGCGACGGCGACATGAAGCCGCTGTTCGAAACCGTGCTGGACAAGGTGCCGGTGCGTGACGACGATCGCGACGGCCCGCTGCAGCTGCAGATCATCTCCCTGGACTACTCCAGCTACGTCGGCAAGATCGGCGTGGGCCGCATCTCGCGTGGCCGCGCTCGCCCGCTGCAGGACGTGGTGGTCAAGTTTGGCCCCGAAGGCAACCCGATCAAGGGCCGCATCAACCAGGTGCTGAAGTTCCAGGGCCTGGAGCGCGAGATCGTGCCAGAAGCCGAAGCCGGCGACATCGTGCTGATCAACGGTATCGAAGAACTGGGTATCGGCTGCACCGTGTGCGCGCCGGACGCCCAGGACGCGCTGCCGATGCTGAAGGTCGACGAGCCGACGCTGACCATGAACTTCTGCGTCAACACCTCGCCGCTGGCCGGCCGTGAAGGCAAGTTCGTGACCAGCCGCCAGCTGCGCGAGCGCCTGGATCGCGAACTGAAGTCGAACGTGGCGCTGCGCGTGGCAGATACCGGCGACGACACCATCTTCGAAGTGTCGGGCCGTGGTGAACTGCACCTGACCATCCTGCTGGAAAACATGCGCCGCGAAGGCTACGAGCTGGCCGTGTCGCGTCCGCGCGTGGTGTTCAAGGAAATCGACGGCGTCAAGAACGAGCCGTACGAACTGCTGACCGTGGACGTCGAAGACAGCCACCAGGGCGGCGTGATGGAAGAGCTGGGCCGCCGCAAGGGCGAACTGCTCGACATGGCCTCGGACGGCAAGGGCCGTACCCGCCTCGAATACCGCATTCCGGCCCGTGGCCTGATCGGCTTCCAGGGCGAGTTCCTGACGCTGACGCGAGGCACCGGCCTGATCAGCCACATCTTCGACGACTATGCGCCGGTGCGTGAAGGCGGCCTGGGCGAGCGCCACAACGGCGTGCTGATCTCGCAGGACGACGGCGATGCCGTGGCCTACGCGCTGTGGAAGCTGCAGGATCGCGGCCGCATGTTCGTCAAGCCGGGCGATGCGCTGTACGAAGGCATGATCATCGGCATCCACAGCCGCGACAACGACCTGGTCGTGAACCCGATCAAGGGCAAGCAGCTGACCAACGTGCGTGCATCGGGTACCGATGAAGCCGTGCGCCTGGTGCCGCCGATCCAGATGTCGCTCGAGTATGCGGTGGAATTCATTGCCGACGACGAACTGGTCGAGCTGACGCCGAAGAGCATCCGCCTGCGCAAGCGCCACCTGAAGGAGCACGAGCGCAAGCGTGCTTCCCGCGAAGGCGCATAAGCGCTGCCGTGCTGAAAAAAACCGCGCTTCAGGGCGCGGTTTTTTTTTTGATGGACTCTCTAGACGCGACCATGTGTGCTGGCCTCGCGGGGTTGCGCGGGAGGGTTTCTCGAGGTAGGGAATCACGTGGGCCGAATGACGACAGGAAAGTCAGTTCTGTGTGTCATCGCGCAAGGGTCAAGGAACGATTTGCCGCGCCGTAGACCAGCAGGACGGCCGGCTGGGCCGTCCTTTTACTCCGGAGAGCCCATGTTTCGCAACACTACTATCGGAGCCAGATTGTGGTTTCTGGTTGTCGTCACAAATATCCTGCTGCTCATCGTTGGCGCAGTGGGCATGATCGGCATGTCGCGCAGCAATGACGCCACGCGCGAGATCTACGAGCATCAGTTGATCGCGGCCATGCACCTGGCCGATGCCCGTTCCAATCAGCTGCTCGTGCGCGTGCTGCTGGACCAGGCAACCCTTGCCAAGGATCCCGCCGACGCGCGAGCGCGCGCCGAGACCGCGCAGGGCTTTGCGAAGAGTTCGGAGGCTGCGTGGAAGGCCTACCTCGCATTGCCGCGCGCGCCAGAGGAAGCGAGCCTGACGCAGGACGTGACGGCCAAGCGCGACGCGCTGTTTTCGCAGGGGGTCGCGCCGATGATTGCGGCGTTGAACGCCGGCGATCGCGAGGCGATGATGACCGCAGTGCTCGAAACCATCCCGAAGCTCGACATTGCCTTCACCGCAGTCAGTGCCGATCTCAATCGTGCGCAAGTCGCCGGTGCGCGTCGGGTCTATGAGGCATCGCAGCAGCGCTACAGCATGCTTTTGGCCGGGGCGGCGGTGGTGCTCGTTGCGGGGCTGGCGTTCAGCACGGTGGTGGCATGGCGCCTGCGCCGGTCCATCGTCAGGCCGCTGGATTTTGCCATTGCGCGCTTCGAGCGCATGGCAGGCGGCGACCTGAGCGGGAGGGCGGGCGACGGCGGCATGATGGCCGATGAGCGGGCGCGCAGCGAGACCAGCCGGATGCTGGGCATGCTGGCGCGCATGCAGTCGAGCCTCGTCGCCATGGTTGGCCAGGTGAGCGGCGGTGCGGATTCGATTGCCGCGGCGAGCCGACAGATCGCCGGTGGCAATGCGGACTTGTCGCAGCGCACCGAGCAGCAGGCCGCGTCACTGGAGCAAACCGCGTCGAGCATGGAAGAACTGACCGGTACGGTGCGCCAGAACGCCGACAGCGCGCGCGAAGCCGCTACGCTGGCCAACGAAGCCACCACGCTTGCCGAACGTGGCAGCGAAGCGGTGGCGCGGGTCGTGCATACGATGCAGTCCATCGACGCGAGTTCGGGCAAGATCGTCGACATCATCGACGTGATCGAGAAGATCGCTTTCCAGACCAATATCCTTGCGCTGAACGCCGCGGTGGAAGCCGCGCGTGCCGGAGAGCATGGGCGCGGCTTCGCCGTGGTGGCCGGCGACGTGCGCGACCTCGCGCAGCGCTGCGCGGGCGCATCGAAGGAGATCCGCGGGCTGATCGGCAAGTCGGTGGCCAACGTGCGCGAGGGTACTGGGATGGTGGATGACGCAGGCCGCGCCATGCAGGACATCGTCGATGCGGTGCGGCGGGTCGGTGCGCTCATCCGCGACATCAGCGCGGCATCTGACGAACAGTCCAATGGCATCGAGCAGGTGAACCTGGCGGTCTCGCACATGGATGGCATGACGCAGCAGAACGCAGCGCTGGTGGAGCAGGCCGCGGCGGCCGCTGCGTCGCTGCAGGATCAGGCGCAACGACTGATGGCACTGATGTCGACGTTCAGGCTTGCATGATGGCGGCATGAAGGCGTGTGCGGATGCCGCACACGCAGGCGTTGCCGCGAGAATGATCGGCGTAGAATCGCGGCTTGCATTCGCGTAGGAGAGCAACATGACTGACTTCGTCACGACGGAAGTCCAGGGTGGCATTGGCTACCTGACGCTGAACCGGCCGCAGGCGCTCAACGCGCTCTCGCTGGACATGATTCGTGCCATGACCCAGGCACTGCGTGCATGGGCCGATGCACCGGAGGTCGTAGCCGTGGTGGTGGCAGGGGCCGGCGGCAAGGCTTTCTGCGCAGGCGGCGACATCCGCTATTTCCACAAGGCCTCGCATGAGGGCGATCCGCTGCTCGACCAGTTCTTTGTCGAGGAATATGCCCTCAACTTCCTGATTCACCGTTACGCCAAGCCGTATATCGCGCTGATGGATGGCGTGGTCATGGGCGGCGGCATGGGCATTTCGCAAGGTGCGCGCCTGCGCCTCGTCACCGACCGCACCAAGATGGCCATGCCCGAAACCAATATCGGGCTGTTCCCGGACGTGGGCGGCGGCTGGTTCCTCGCGCGCACGCCGGGCCGCATCGGCGAATACCTGGGCTTGACCGGCACCGTGATCCACGCGGCCGATGCCCTGTATGCCGGACTGGCTGATGCCTATCTGCCGGGCAATGTGCTGGCTGAAGTGGCGAACGACCTGCGTGCGCGAACGTTCGGCAACGGCCACGCCGTGCTTGACCACATCGCCACGTTCACGCAGCAGCATCGTGAGGCCTGCGTGCCGGCGCAAAGCCAGCTCGCCGGCCTGTCGGCGCAGATTGACCACCTCTTTAGCGGCGCAACGATGGTCGACATCCTGGCCGCGATCAGCGATGCGCCGGGCGACTGGGCCGCTCACACGGCCGCGATGCTGCGCAGCCGCTCGCCGTTGATGCTTCATGTGTCGCTGGAGCAGATCCGGCGCGCGCGCACGATGTCACTGGATGACGAGCTTCGCATGGAACTCGACATGATGCACTACGTGTTCCGCAACGGCGACGGCGTGGAAGGCATTCGTGCGCTGGCCATCGACAAGGATCACCAGCCGCGTTGGCAGGATGCGCGCATCGACGAGGTAAGGCGCGAGAAGGTGCTGTCGTTCTTCGACAGCCCATGGCGCACGGAAGATCATCCGCTGGCGAGCCTCGCCTAGTAAAGTGGGTGCGCCGCGCGGCTCTGCGGACTCGGGTAGAGTGAAGGCTGGATCGGCGCCAGGCAGGCCATGTGATCCATGGGGCCAAGGCTGTTCCGCTTCATTCGAACCACACAGTTGAAGGAGTCGTGATGAGCAATCCTCGAGATGTCGCTGTATTGGTGGGAAGCCTGCGCAAGGAGTCGTTCAACCGCAAGCTGGCCAAGGTGCTGATTGGTCTGGCGCCGCAGTCGCTGAAGCTGGAGATCGTCGAGATCGGCAACCTGCAGATGTACAACCAGGACCTCGACGCCAGCCCGCCACCCGAGTGGACCGCTTTTCGTGACCGTATCCGCCGTGCCGATGCAGTGCTGTTCATTACGCCCGAGTACAACCGATCGGTGCCCGCGCCGCTGAAAAATGCCATTGACGTCGGATCGCGCCCCTATGGCAGCAGTGCATGGGATGGCAAGCCTGGCGGTGTCATCAGCGTTTCGCCCGGCGCAATTGGCGGCTTTGGCGCCAATCATCACCTGCGGCAGTCGTTGGTGTTCCTGAACGTGCCCGTGCTGCAGCAGCCGGAAGCGTATATCGGCGGGGCGGACAAGCTGTTCAGCGAGCAGGGCGGACTCGCGAACGACTCGACGCGCGGATTCCTCGAAAAATACCTCGCGGCCTACGCCGCCTGGATCGAGCGCAACGCAGCGCCTCGTTGAGGCGGCAATCGCCTGCGGGCGCGGGTCGCAGCGCAAACGCGCGCTGTGGCCTATACTCTTGACCTTTCCCGCGTAGACCCGATGCCGGTGCCCGCAGAACTGCCTGGGCCGGCACATGAGCGCGTATCGCGGCCGCTTTGCCGGCCACCTCCGCTCAGCAACAAGTCATTCATCCATGAAGCCAAGCCCACGCCGCATCTCGGTTGCACCGATGATGGACTGGACCGATCGCAATTGCCGAATGTTCCATCGCCAACTCAGCCGCCACACCTGGCTGTATACGGAAATGGTGACGACCGGCGCGCTGCTGCATGGCTACGTGCCGCGGCATCTGGACTTTGATGCCGCGGAGCATCCTGTGGCCTTGCAGTTGGGCGGTAGCGAGCCGGCCGACCTTGCCGTGGCGGCGCGCCTTGGTCAGCAGTGGGGATACGCGGAAGTAAACCTCAATTGCGGCTGCCCGTCCGAGCGCGTGCAACGGGGCGCGTTCGGTGCCTGCCTCATGGCAGAGCCGCAACTCGTGGCCGACTGCGTGAAGGCGATGCGCGACGCCGTGTCGATCCCGGTGACCGTCAAGCACCGCATTGGCATCGACAAGGTCGAGCACTACGAATTTGTCCGTGATTTTGTCGGCACGGTGGCGCAGGCCGGCTGCGAGACCTTCATCGTGCATGCGCGCAATGCGATCCTGAAAGGCCTGAGCCCGAAGGAAAACCGCGAAATTCCGCCGCTGAGGTACGAAGTGGCTTACCGCTTGAAAAGGGATTTCCCGCAACTGGAAATCCTGATCAACGGCGGCATCGTCAGCTACGACGACATGGCGGCCCACCTGGAGCATGTCGACGGCGTAATGATCGGACGCGAAGCCTATCACCAGCCTTATGTGCTCGCCGAAATGGATGGCCGTTTCTACGGCGATGCCGATGCGCCGGTGCCGTCGCGGCTGGAGGTGGAGCTTGCCATGCAGCGCTATATCGGCGAGCTGGTGGAACGTGGCGGATACATGGGGGCGGTGACTCGCCACATGCTGGGTCTGTACCGCGGCATCGCGGGTGGCCGTGGCTGGCGGCGCGTGCTGTCCGACGCCAAGCGGATGTCCGCAGCCCGCGCGCGGAGCGACGTAGATGCAATCTTCGCAGAGGCGCGTTCGCATCTGCATTCCACCGAGCACGCGGAGGCAAACCAACGCGTCGCCGCATAGGCGATTACTGCAAACAGTGCCAGGAAACTTGTGGAGTAAAAACTCTAATTCCGAACGGCGAACCTATGCATAGGGCGCTTCGGGTAGCGCGTGCGGCACATGTGCCCAGCCACTGCCCGGAAAGCCGCGCCAGGAAAGGGATTCCCCTAATTAGCCGAGGGCAGGCGCTTTCATACACTGTGCCTGCCCTCGAATACAGGGCTTTCTTCAACTGATTATTCAGCCCGCATTGCGGGCTGTTTTTTTAGTTGCCCGGCTGCGACGTTCGGTTAACCCGAATGGTGCCGGGCGAGGCTGCCAGCTACAGTGCAACGGCCTTCAGGGCATTTGAGATCGCAAAAGTTGAGAGTCCGCGCTGCGGGCTCTTTTTTTTTGACTCGTACCGAGCAGGCTGTTGGATGCAACTGTGACGGCAGAGTTCCTCCGGCGGCAACTATTTGCTTGTGTGGCTGACGCCGACATCAACCGTACCATAGGTGGTGATACTTGAGCCGCCACCCTCTGCCCCGCCGCCAGCGCATGCGGCCAGCATGATCGCCAGCAACGCTGTCATCGCCATCCCGGATATCTGTTTCACTACCACCTCCACAAAGCTAATACACGGCAGTGTTTGGCAAATGACTGGGCTCCTGGGTTCCGCGCCAGCAAGCTGTTCAATCCAAAAAAAAGCAGGCGGCTCTCCGAGAGGCCGCCCGGTGGGAAGGTCGAGGGGGGTCAATGTCCCTCGCGTAAAAGTATCCTTGCGCCGGAGCAGCCGTTGAACCCTGCATCAGTAGGGGCTGCGTAGAGCATATCTACGCTCGAATCGGATGTCCGGTGCGAGTGGCAAGGCCGCGTCTCATTGTGCGGGTGACCGTGATACGATCGGCGGCGACATGGAAGCGAAGCCGTGTTTTTGTCAATTCAATCGCTGGAATGAGGTGGCTGTGGTGGATGACCAGACGTCGTTCGGGGTCGTGTTCGAGGACTTCCGGTTGGTTTGGGTGGCCGAGCAATTGCAGGATGGCAAATGGACGGCCCGCTATTGCTGGCGCCTGGGCACGACCGAGGCAGCGGGCAGGGCGCTCCAGGAAGACGCGCTCAATGGAAAATCGCGCCGGCTCCTGGGGCAGTACGATACCGAGGCCGAAACCATCGAAGCGATCAAGCAGGCGGTGCTGCTGGAGGCAAAATGGTCGCCTCGCCGTTGACGATGCTGGGCCTCGAAAAAATTTTGTGCGGGATACTAGCCATAACGAAAAGTAGTTTGTATAATCTTGTTTTTCGTCGATCAGCGCTTCGCTGATGACCTCTACGGTGGCTGTAGCTCAGTTGGTAGAGTCCAGGATTGTGATTCCTGTCGTCGTGGGTTCGAGTCCCATCAGCCACCCCAAAGAATTCCCTTACAAATCAGGCGCTTAGGCGCCTGTATTTGTTTCTCGGGGAAGAATCGGGGAAGAAAACGCCGATTCCAGCCGCGACATCTCCAGGTCATCCTGCCCGCCATCTACCCATTTGGCGTAGGTCCGCAGGAACATTTCCACGCTGTGCCCCAACTGCTTCGCACAAAATGCCGGCGTCATGCCGGCCATCAGCATCGCCGTCGCGTAAGTGTGCCGCATGTTGTACGGCCGGCGGTACCGAATGCCTAGCAGCTTCAGCGCCGGAGTCCAATAGCTGCGGCGGAACGCGCGCTCATCCGCCCACGCGATGTGGTAGCGTGGATCCTCGAATACCGCACCACCGCCAGCCTGGGTGTACTGCCGCTGTCGGTGGAGCGCCGCGCGCGCCCGACTGTTCAGTTTCACAGCGCGGGCCGTATTGGTCTTGGTGTGGTCCTTGTGCAGCCCCCGCACGACTGCTTCGGCTACCAGCACCGTGCCGCTGGCTAGGTCGATGTTCGGCCAGCGCAGACCGACGATTTCCGACGTGCGCATGCCGGTCCAGAACCAGAACTCGACGAGGTTGAATACCTGCTCGGGATAACGCCCGGCGATGTGCCCGATAATCTTCTCGGACTCGTCCCGGCTGAACGGGTCCGGCGGTTCCTTCTGGTGCTTGGCACGCTTGACTCCGGTCGCCGGATTCTCCGTTAGCAGCTTGTCGCTCACGGCCAGGTCCAGCGCTTCGCGCAGCACCGACACGTAGTTGTTGATCGTCTTGCCACTCAGATCCGGCCGGCTGGCTAGCGCTTTGAGGATGTGGCTGGTGCGTAGGCCCGACAGCGCCACTTCGCCCAGTAGCTTGCCACCCTCGGTGTACGCCGCACCCTTCCAGAAACGGATGGCGCTGGTGTAGCCAGCCTTGGTACTTGGCTCGATGCGCTGCGCACCCAGCCATGTATCCAACTGTCCGGCGACGTTGTGCGCCGAAGCGACACCGCTGGCTGGGAAGTACTCAGCCAACGAGAACATGCCATGCCGGATGCGGTCCCGGATCTCCACTGCCAGTCGCTTCGCATATTTGACGTTGGCAGGCGTCGGCAGCATAGGCTTGCCGTCCACCATGAGCGTGTGTTTTTGCGACTTGCCATCCAGCGTAAAGGACAGCCGGATGCTGGTGGCGCGAATCTCTACGCCGTTGCCCCTTCTACCCATCGTACATACCCCTTCAAGTTGACAAACAATCCGCCATCTGGCGAGCGGCGATACTCACGTCCTTCCACCCACTTGCCGTCCTCGATCTTCCGGCGGATGGCCTTCTCGGATAGGCCGGTGATGACCGCTGCCAGCGCCACAGTCACGTACTGGGCAGGCGTGACACTCGGTGTGGCTGCACTCATTGGGCACCTCGATCGCTCGAAGCGTTATCGAATTCCTCCGCCTCGTAGCGCTGCACGCGTGCAGGATCGCACTTGTACGGCAGGCCGTTTTGCCCAGTTAGGCGCAGGCCTTCGTCGGTTGCTTCCCAGTGCGGCACGTCTTTGCAGTCCACGATCGTTTGGCTTCTAGATCGGACGCGAAGAGCGGTGGTGATTCCCATCAAATATTTTTCTCGGGTGCTTAAGATCGCCGCGTATGGCGGCAGGTAAAAAAATAGGGTTCCCAATTTTCCTAATTAGGACGGTGGTATCCGACTCGGCGTCGTCGTGGGAGGAGGGGCCAATGCCGCCGACGTCAAACCCGATGATGGACTGGGGTGTACTGAGGGCTTGGCTTCGTTGTTGTGCAAGGATTTGCCGGTTACTCGTTTCATGTAGCACCGGTCCTCAGTCACAGAGCTGTGCGCATTCCTTCTGGGCGGCTGCACGTCGATCGTCAATGTGTTTCGCCAGGTATTGAGCGTGCACGCCCTTCGCGCTCATCTTGGAGCTCTCGATGCGGACAACGGGTAAGCGGATTTCACCTTGACCAATCTTGCGGAGCAACTTCCCGGCGCTCAGGTGCGGAAAGTAGTCCCTGGCCACGACGTCTCTCGGGGCGACAACGGTCGCGCCATACTGTGCCAGCAACAGGAAAACGGTGGTCATTTCACCCTTGTACATGCGAGTTAATTCGGAAAGAGGTTGACGGTTAAGTTGGCAGTGAAGTCGTGACGGCCTTCATTAAGCGGATAATGTGAGCCTGGCTATACGCCTGCCAATTCCCGTGTTGGGATGGTTTGTGCCATCCAGTTAGTCGTGAACATGATTCAAATGCCCGTCAGTCCACTGAGGACGCACTATAGCGGTCGAGGCAGAAGCAACTCAAATTTTGATTCTGTAAATTTGCGAGCGTGGCTAACTGGCAACATCGATAAAAATGACGCGGAGTTCATCGCGAATGCGAATCGGCGTCAGACAATTTTTCGACCGTCGTGGCAGCCGCCAGCCTTGAATGAGAGTCGACTGGAAACACAGGGGCCACCGAGTGTTCTGATTGCAGTGATATCAGTGGACGGGTCGATATTTAATTGGATGAACTGGATAACGAGGAGGTGAGTAGAAAATGTTGTATGGCCTAGGCTTCAGGTGCGTGGTTGGAGGTCGTGGAGATTTGGAATGTACGAAGTCGATGGAAGCGGAGGGTATATTGAAAATACGTACTCCTGTATTTTCGATACACGCTAGCCGACGCACCTGAAGTGTCTTATCTTAAAATCGAAACTGAGCCACTGCGGCGATAAAGCGACATCGTGTCTGACGCGTGATCTGCCAAGAGAGTTGAATACCCCCTCTCGTGAGGGTGGGCCAGTCAACACCGACACCCGCAGTTATTGATCACGTTGCTAACACATGGGCTGAAGCCGACTCGCCGTCAATCCCAAACGGTGAATTATCGTCCCGGAAGGGTTCTAGGAATTTCAAGGCTTCCGGTGCGAAAGGTAGCGGGCCGCCGCGACTGCGGATTTCCATAGCGCGACGGCCGGTAAGAAATATCCATAAATGGTTCCACGGACGCCAAAGCAAAAACCTTCCACGAAATCATGCATCTGGGTTGCTCCAAAAGTAACGCAGTGTCGAAACGGATCTAGGTCGGAAGTTGGCCGCCATCTGAGGCTTGCCACAGAGGCCTGAGGATTCGGGCGCGTGCCGCTGTGATGTCCATTTTGCAGACGACCCCTGCGCTGCCACTGGCGGAGCGGTCAAGCATGATGTCAACTGCGGTTCTGAGGATGGCCGCGGCGTTGGCCACTGGCTCAGGTCCAATGAGGTCGGCGACGGCCGGTGCCGTCAGATTCGTGGCGAACCTGGCGGAGGACTCGGTGAGCCATGATGAGACGAAACGCGTCATCGTCGGGCGGTCAAATGCAGGAAATAGCAGCTTGTCAGTGAATCGTCCGCCGCGCACCGCTGCGGGATCGAGCAACTCCGGATGGTTCGTCGCCGCGATCCAGAGAATGTCCTTGATCTGACCGCCGGCGCCGTCCATCGCAGTCAGCAGGTGGTTTCGCAACGATCTGTCAGCGGCATGGGCGCGGAGCCCGAGCAAATCATCCGCTTCATCGACGAAAATGATGACTGGGCGGATATCCTTGGCGCGACGCAGCAATCGGTCTATAGCGTCCGGATTAGGCAGGCTGCCGCCTGTGGTTTGAAGCAGGGCCCAGCCTGTGCTCTTCGCCAGCGCTTGGACGGCCTTGCTTTTCCCGGTGCCGGGCTCCCCGGCGAGTAGCAGGCCCGTCGGAACCGATCCGCCAAGTGCCTCGATGCGGGCCGAATTGACCATCCGACGGGCTAACCCTGTCAGATACGCGCACACGTTTGGCGTTTGAATGAGCTCGCCCAGCGTCACCGCCGATTCCGGCAAGACATCGCCGAGCGTGCCCTGGACCTTCCGTAACGCAGCGCTCCATTCGTCGAAGCTGTAGACGGCCTCCGGCACATCGCCATGCTGCTTGAGCACCTCCTCGCAGACTCTCGCAAGCCGCGCCGCGCTGAATCCTTCCCAGCGCGCCGCGAGAATTTCTGCTGCGTCATAGTTGAACTCGGCATGGTCGAGTGCGCAGGCGACCCGGGTCAGCATGATGGCAAGGCGGGCATCTTTGTCTGGCGGCGGAACTTCCACTTTGTAATCGAATCTCCCCTCACGAACGCCAGCAGCATCGAGTTTGTTCAGATGGTTTGTCGCGGCGATCACGACCACGCCTTTGCCCCGAACATCGACGAGACTGGTGAGCAAGGCATTGGTGATCCGGGCCGATTCGCTATCCCCGTTCACAACAGAGCTTCGGTCGATCAGACAGGAATCGACCTCGTCGAAAAACAGGATGCAAGGCGCTTGCGCGACAGCAGAGGTGAAGACCTGCTGTAGCTGCCCCGTCGTTTCATTGACCCAGCGGCTAACGATGTCGCCGATCGTGACGGGCAGGAAGGGCAATCCCATCTGGCCAGCCAATGCTTCCGCGATCAGCGTCTTGCCCGTACCCGGCTCGCCATGTAGCAGGATGCCGTTCATGGAACTCCGCTGTCCGGGCTGTGCATGACAAATCTCTCGTGCGATCGACAGAAGTTCGACCTTCAGCTTGCTCATGCCCAACACGTCGTCAAAGGTCTTGCTGGTCCGGCGAGACGGATAAGTGGGCCGCTGCGCTGGCCGAGGATCATGGGCTTCGGTCGAGTCCTGTGGGCCCTGGCGCGTCTTCCTGGTGGAAGTCTCATCCTCCAGTCGGCCTTGCGCGGCGGCCAGCCAGACCAGGACGGCGGTGCCCAAGAGCAGCCCCACGACAATGGGGTCCAGGTCCCGATTCACGACGGCTGTCGTAGCCAGAAGCAATGAAGCCACAATGGAAGCGCAGAAGCGCTCTCCCATTGCGCTCGCACCGAGGTCGAGGAAGACGATGACCAATGCCGCGACAGCTAGTACCGCGAGCACGATCAGGCGCGTTGAGTCGCGCAGCGGTTGGTAAGCTGAAGCGACCGCTGCTGCCGTTGCCGTTACCAGGAGTGCTGTTTGGATTTTTGCTAGCGTAGTCATACTGTTCGGCCGCGTAAGTTTTCGGTGGCGTACCACCTCGTGGGGCTTACTGACCAGAAGGTCCCGACGGAGGCGGGTCAGAAGCGCGACCGAGCCGTCTCGGGCCATCTAATCGCTCCCGGTCCATGATTAGTAAGCATTCCGTGGGCGGTGTCAGAGACATCGCTCCCTCGCTTGCTTTTGACGGCAATCCGGCGGGCTCGCAGCCTTCTCCACCGCAGAGGTCGTGGGAGGAGTGGCGGCCAATGACAGGCAGCGGTAGATGGCGATGACCAACAACAGCATGCTGAGCATCAAGAAGCCACACGCACGGTCTCTCGCATCAGTCATGAATCGAACCCGGTGAATGGCGTCGAGCGAAGAGATAGGCGGGCCGCATCTGCCACCAGATGAGGCCCGACATGATCGGCCAGACCAACCAACGCGGCCCGAGTTCTGCACACCAGGCCTCGATTTCGCAGCGGCGTTGGTATGCTGCGTCGATCGCCGGTAGGGGGCGGGTTGGATCTCGCCGCTGCTGATCCTTAACGAAACGTAGATACTTCTTTTCGCGGCCATCGCCTCGACCGCGCAGCATGGCCGGCACGCTCCGACGGTCATGGCACGCGTAGTCGGCCATATGCATGCTGGTGCCATGCGTCGGTGTCCGAGGAGGATCTGCAAGTCGCATCGTATAATTCCTGTGGGAAAGGTGCCGACTGTGACAGGTCTCGCCGCCATCGCAACAATTTGACCCGGTGCCATGTCCAGCACCGACCAAGTCTGTCTGGGGCATGTAGTAATGGGCTGAGGATCAGAGGCGGCCGCTGGCCCGTGCTCAGAGCACGAAAAGTACTGCAAAAGGACGTCAATGCGCCAAGGCGAGCCGAATCCGGCCGTCAAACCCAACGGTAGAAAATTGTTGTCGTCCGATAGACGTACGCTAGTGGTACTGTTTTGAGCGAGCCGTATGACGATGTGGGAATGCGAGCGTGGTCGCGCTGCTGGGGAAGTCCAGGTGAGAGTTCGCACCATTCCGTAACGAAGAGCGCTCGCGCAATGTGAGACTTCTTATGGGTCGAGGTTTTGGCTTGGGAGCGGGAAGGTGATAGGTCGGAAAATAGACGGAAATAGAGGTATCCGGAGAGCCGCTGCTGGCTTGGCTTTGCGGGCAATTTCGCGCAAAGAGTAACGATAGATCCATGTGGCTAACCGTACCGCCACCAGAGGCTATTGGCGATCCGCTGAGCAAATATCCTTCCGACATGGGTGGTGATCACCGTCCAAGGCGTCTCGCTGCGGCGTAGGGGCCTACTCCTTTCTTATGCGCTTGTATCGGCAGCCGACAGTGATGAGTTTGCCATCTGCGACGACGGCATAGGCGTCAAGGTATTCGCTGAGCCGGCCAATGAGGCCGCCGGCATACGCGAGGACTCGTGCGCGGGCCCGGCGGTCGAAGAACAGAATTTCGGTGCCACGGACATTTGGCCGACGGGCTCCGAACTGATCCAGCAAGTCAATTACGAGCGGTGGAACGCCGCGTTGTTGGCTTCGAATTGCTGAGTGCGCCGTCAGGTTTAGTCGCGGACCGAGGCCTACATTGCTGGCCTTAGGTTGGCATTCTGTGGCGTCTACTGCATCTTCCTTCGGCGTGGTGTCTTCCTTCGTGTTGGGCGTGGACAGAGCATGGCGAAGTACATCCGGATAGCAACAATTCGCATGAAGCGTTTATCGAGTGAAGCTTGGTCTTGCGAAGGGGCGTCGTCCCTAAGCTACATGCCCATTCTGGCTGTGAGAGATTCGCATCCATGGGCTTGGGCAGGTCCGGCCGGTTCCATATGGATGATAGCGCCCTGGTCAGTTATCGGCGGCTCTGCACGCCTCCGCCGTAGTCTTCGGGTTGCGTAGAGCGAGACAGTGCGCTGCACGATTGCCTCTCCCACCAAGCGACGAGTCTAATGCACCGAACGCAGGTCCTTCTTGCGGCCAAAAGGGCGCCAGTAAGGTAAAAAGCTCATCGCGCGAAAGGGTGTAGCGTTCCAGCAATGAGCTGCGGATAACGTCGAGTGCGGGGCGGAAACGACCGACCAGGGATATGGTTGCTTCGTATTCCTGGTTGGCTAGCATTTCCACGTAAGCCTGTTCTTCCTGGCTGAGAACCGGTTTGTTCGAGCCATCGCGATACAGAGTGAGGTCGACCGGTGCCTTCTTGAGGCCGAAAGGCGCGAAGCCAAGTTGACCGACCATGTTCGCCAGAATCTGTGTCGCGGACTTGATGTCGCCGAGCGCCCCGTTGGAAATCAGTTTGTCGCCATAGACCACCGACTCGGCCGCGCGGCCGCCATAAAGGCCGCGCACTTGCCACAGGAGGTCTTCTTTAGTGTAGAGCGGTACCTCATGATCGGTGCGCAGGGCATAGCCCAGCGCACCCATATGGGAAACCGATTCCACCGATATTTTCTGGGTCTGCTCCAAAGCGCGCGCCTCGTCGAGCGATTTGCCAGCTTCGGCATGTCGCAGCACGCTGGCCAGGAAATGCCCGGCCTCGTGCGTGGCAACAATCTCCCGCTTGTCCTCCTGGTCCATCATCTGGCCGCGGTCTGTTAGCCCGATCATCGTGCGCTCGAAGGCACGCATCAGAATCCTATTGCTGAGTGGTGAGCGCTCCCGGATTGCGATCAGCGAGGCATTGTCTACAACCATTTCGAGGTGGGCTGGCGACAGCCTGGAGGTGGCCGCGGCGAGGGCCTTGTAGTCGAGATCGCTCTCTTTGACGGAATCGTCGCGACGGGCAAGGAAGTGACAAATCAGAGCCTCCCGTTCAAGGTGATTGGGAAGCCGGAAATTGACCTTGGTGCGGAATCGGCGTAGTACAGCATCGTCCAGAGAGGACGTATGCTGATCGAAATTACTCGCAATGACCCAGATTATGTTCTTGTCATTCCTGGAGCCCACGCCGTCCAGGATCGAGAGCAGGGCGTTTGGTGCAGCGTCGTCGTGGCGTCGACCGTTTTGAGTCGAGCGCTGCATGAGCAGACTCTGGCCCTCATCGAGAAACACAATGCATTGGCCAATCCGATTGGCGCAGCGGTTGAGCTTGTCCAACGTCCGGGCGCCCCCTCCAATCAGGCCGGTCTCCAGTCGCGATGCATCCATATAGAGCAGCGGGACGTTCAACCGCTTGGCCAGAGCGGACGCCATTTTTGTCTTTCCGGTACCCGCGGGACCTGTAAGCAAGACATTCCAAGTGCGGGTAATACCATGCCGTTCGAAAGTACTCCGCTGCTCCCAGAGATCGGCCAGTTGGAAAATCTCGTCCTTGATGTCGTCACTGCCAATGAGATCGTCCATCGAGACGGCGAGGTCCTTTGGCTGAATTACCCGAAACGGTTTTGGCCGGAACAGAAAGTGTTGAGCGACGAGGAAGGTCATCATGCACAAAAGCATCGTGCTCAGGAGCGATGAGAAATTGATCTTGTTCTCGCTGCTCAGGAAGGCCTCCGGCTCACCGTCGGATTGCTTGAAGCGAATCGGGGTCGTGCCCGCGAATAGGATGGTTTGTTCGAGGGTCTTATAGCTATCCGGAGGCAGAATTGACTTGGAGATGCGCCCATCCTTCCAGTACGTGACGATTGCCACGTTCTCGAAGGCACTGCTTCGGAAGATGTCGAATGATTCGATACCGTCACGATTTGCCAAGATGCTGCCAACCGAGACATCCGTGGCCTGAGCGAGGACGGATCTCCTGTTTTCGGTGTGGAGGGATAAATCCTGGGTCAGCAGGACTGCCGCCACTAGCATCGGGACTAGCGCCGCGAGCATACCGTCCAAGAGTCTTCGCTCATTGACGGACATGCTCCCATAGTCGCGCTTGATTGTCTTGACGGCTCGGCGAATGGCGCCGCGCATTTGGGAGAGGTTCAGCACGTCGGGCTCTGTTGTTGTTGATAAAGAAAATCTACTATCGTTGCCTTTTGACGCAACCATTTAAAATGAGATCCACCCATACGCATAGCTCCCTCGAAGGCGACGAACGTGGTGCCGCGGACCGAGGCTGAAGACAGTTGACAGGGGCCAACCCCAGCGTTGCAAGCCGCGTCGAGTGCGCTCATAGCCAACTGGCTGAGCTTGGGGCGGGTAACGGTTGGATGATGAAGGAAGCGCCTTACGCGTTGCGGCTACCTCGGCGAGGGCTTCCCCGCCAACCTACCCATGCCGGTGAACCCAGGTTGCAATTCCTTGCCTGAAGTCGATCTTTTGCTCAAATGTGAATGGGTATCTCGTTGCATAGGTCCCAAATTCATATCTTCCTGAACAAGAGAGGTGTCGGATGCAGAACCGCGATAAAAAGCTGGCATTGGGCGTGGGCGCCATTGTTGCGATTGGTCTGATTTGGACCTTTCGGCCGTTTGCGGTGGTTCCTGCGGGTCACCGCGGGGTGATGACAATGTTCGGAAGACCCAGCCCGACTGTCTATGCGGAGGGCATTCATTGGAGAACGCCGATCGCGGAGTCGCTGAACTTGGTGAATGTCTCGACATTGAAGTCGGAAGTTGATGGCGAAGCCGCTTCGCGGGATCTGCAATCGGTGCAGATGCGGGTAGCATTGAACTACCACGTCAATCCGGAGTCGGCCGTGTCCATCTTCCGGGACTTGGGCAACGAGCCTGAAATCAGAATCGTTGCGCCTGCCATCCAAGAGAGTATGAAAGCTGTCGTCGCTCGCTATACGGCCGAAGAACTCATCACAAAACGTGCCGACGTCAGTGCTGGAATTGTTACGCAATTGCGCAACCGCATGCTTCGTCATGGCTTGGCGGTCGACGAATTCAGCCTGATCAACTTCAGATTTTCGCGCTCCTTTGACGATGCGATCGAAGCCAAGACGACGGCAGAACAACTGAAGCTCAAGGCCGACCGCGATCTCGAACGTGTTCGGGTGGAGGCAGAACAACGGCTGACGATGGCGCAAGCTGAAGCTGCGTCGCTACGTGCCCAGAAGGAACAGATAACGCCCGAGTTGCTCAAGCTCAGAGAGGTGGAGAACCAGCGCGAGGCCATTAAGAGATGGAATGGTGTGCTGCCGCAGTACAGCGGGCAGGCAGCGGTGCCATTCCTTCAGATCAGGTAGCTGGCCACCTTCGAAGTAGGGTTGGCCACTCCACCTGAATACAGCCGCTTCTCGAAGCCCCAGGATGCATGCCAGCGTTTGCAGCCCATGAGTCGTTCAACGTAGTCCTTCTGATGGGCCGCGTCCCGCGCCTCTTTGCGATGGTGTCGTCCGGCGTTGCAGTACCGGCAGGCTGCCACGATATTGGCGCCACGTGTCCGCCGGAGGCTGGCATTCGTCGATGGGCCGCATCTGGGGTGGCATCAGTACTATGCCGTACAGGACGGTTCCTTCCGCCGCAAGCTCCGCGCGGCGAGAATCAGTGAATAACCAGCATGCGATAGCCGTGCGCAGACGGCGCCCCGATACCGCCAGTAGCCCCCGTGACCAGGACTACTGTTCCTTGTCTGAGACATGTCCCCCTCCCGCAGTAGGCTGTGAGTCCAGCCATACCGACAGCAGCACGCTAGACATGGCGATAGGTAGCATTCCGGTCTCCAGAGTGCCGCGCGCCCCACCTTGATGTGTCAGTTATAGGATCACGGAAGGGTTCGGCATCCGCGAACTGAGGGGAAGGCGCGGCGCCGGCTCTTCCCGACCCATCTCGGTCGTGCGCCCCCGTCCCGGCGTATGACGGCTCCCAAACCACACCAGTCATTCTCCAGGCCAGCATTCAAGCGTCCCTGGCTCACTGAAAGGCAGTGGAGATGCTTTTATGGCATCGGGCACCGAGGCTATCGGGATCTGCTTAAGGCAGACCTGGCCCTGTATGAGGCAAAGGAGCGCGGGGGGAAACAACCTGTGCTTCTTCGATACCAGGCTCGAAGAGGGCGTGAAAGTCCCTGACAGCAGAGGCGAATCGCGCGATTCCGCCTGGCTCGGTTGAACGGCATCGCCAGGACGCGCTGTCCCTTCACCGGAGCATTGTGTCAGCCAATCACAATCTCACTATCGCAATTCGGTGCAGTGGCTCAATAACGACAGCGTTACGAGAAGCTGGCATGCCAATTGCGGAGTGGTGTGCGAGCTTTTGCATACGCCCAATATTTGGCAGTCGGTGGGGTGCGGCGGCACTCGAGTCTGAGCCTCTCCCCAAGCGGCGGTAGTTCTAGCATCGGCACTAGGGTCAAAACCAATGTTCCCAACTCCATTTCGCCCCAGCACGCCTCTCGGTCGTGATTCCCCGTGTGTTGAGGGAGGAGAACATATGAAGAAAAAAACGGCCGCGTCTGTTGACGCACACCCATTAGTCACACTCGTGCAGTGGGGGGTACGCGAAACAAACTCTGGTCGACAGTATTTCGTGGGGTTTTGCCTTGATAACCAAGAGTACAGGGTGAGCACTGCGATTGAATCATTCAACCGCCGCACGGGAATCGGTGTGACTGCCAGTGGGCGCCGATATTTGCTAGTGGGCTCGCCCTGCATCGACGGCGAGGCCAGGCGTACATGGCAGGAATTGGCCATACCGCGTGGAATCGGCGAGTCCAAAGACGTCAGCCTTGGATTCACGGCCACATAAGCCGTGGGCTGGCGATAGGGCGGAAACTCCATGCCCGACGATGGTCAATACCGGTTCGTGAGAAGGGCGCACAAGCAGTGCAGCATAAGCAAGGCAGGAGACAGCCATGTCAAGCAAAGCTGTTCACGTCTTTTGTGCCGGAGACCGCTGGGCAGTGGTGGCCGATGGCGGACACGGTCGGGAAACATTCCGGACACTGGAAGAAGCGATCGCCAACGGCACCGAGAATGCTAAGCGACGACGGGTCGAGCTACTCATCCACGGGCGAGACGGCCAGATAAGAAAGCGCAATGCCAACGGCCGCGACCCCCTGGACATGGAAGGCTAATGTCGTGGCCAGCAGGCTGCCGGCTGCTCCGACGCGGACCAAACTGTTGCCAATACTACGGAGCGAGCTGAAGACCCCGCGCAGGCCCGGCTGGAATCATGAAACAAGTATGACGGTTACCAGCATGCTGGCTGCCACAGCGTCGACTCGCGACAAAAGTCGCTGAGGGGGGCGGACAAATTTTGCCTCTGGTGGGCCGCAGAAGTGACAAGATTTGTCACCCAACTCAAATGAGTGAGGCCTCGCCGTGAACTTCTGCCTCCACTCGGCAGCGTACCAAGCGCCAGTACCTCACCACAATGACAAGCAATGCAGTGTGCGTTGTAAACTATTGGCAACCTCATCCGTTTCCATATGTCCCAAATGGTTGCCGAAGCTGCACGACGATCGGTCCCGAAACCATTGGTGGTCACCGGTCCCATCGGTACCATTGACACCATTGGACGCACCTGTCGCTTCCATACTCGAACAACCAACACCAGTCGGGGAGAATGAATTTGGCAGACAAGAACAATGATGGGTTTGCCGGACTGTTGCGGGACCATACGACCAATGCGGCCATCGGGGGACTGGTGGGGCTACTGGTTGGCGATGCCATCGGCGTACCGTTCGAATTCGTTCGCCGGAACTATTACCATCCCGGAAGCAGATCGAGATGAAACCACCGGTGGGGTTTCCTCGTTCCCACCCAGGCATACCCGAGGGCACGTGGTCCGACGACGGCGCACAAGTCCTCTGCCTACTAGCCAGCCTCATGGATTGCGGACAGTTCAGCCTCACCGACTTATCCGACCGGTTGCTGCAATGGCTAGACGATGGCTATATGGCTGTCGATGGTGATGTCTTCGATGTTGGCATCCAGACGGCTGAAGCCTTGGGCTACTTGCGCGATGGCGTGTCGCCGCACGAATCCGGCGGGGCCGATGAACGCAGCAACGGAAATGGGTCTCTGATGCGGGTCTTACCACTGGCCCTATGGCACACCGGCAGCGATGAAGCACTGGTCCACGACGCACACCTACAATCCCTGCCAACCCACGCTCATCCACGGTCTTTGGTGGCCTGCGCATATTTCTGTCTGGTCGCCCGAGGCTATCTGTGCAAGCTTCCCGATCCGTGGTCATGGGCGGACAGCCGTCTAGATGAGATTTACCAAGACTGAACCGGTGAACGAGAACGGAAGGCGTATCTGCGCGAACTGGACGTACTGAGAAGTTTCCCGAAGACTGACAAGCCACGCGGGACCGGGTATGTACTGGACTGCCTGTGGTCGGCACGTCAGGCTATGGAAGAGGATTCGTTTGAGGGTGTGGTCCGCAGTGCGATCCTCTACGGGCACGATACGGACACGACTGCTGCTGTCGCTGGTGGGCTTGCCGGGATTCGTTTCGGTCTGGCAGGCATACCCAGACGATGGCTAAAGCAGCTTCGCGGCTTTGACATCGCGGAATCATTGATCTTTCGATTTGATGCCGCGATGGCAGACAATCAGTAATCGTCAGCGAATTCGCGCGACGGCGTGCAGGAATGCATGGCCGTGCGCCGTGATGCGAGGGAGTCGGTGCCCAGAAGCCAGCGGTTCTATGGTCACAAACTGACGTTCCAGCAGAGCGTAAAGTTCCGCACGGCCTAGTTCGATTTGATCGGGCGCACTGTTGATCAGCATCAACGTCGCGCATTCATGCGGACTCAGCATGTGTATCTCCTTGATTGTTTCGTACCTCGCTGCCTCCCACGTTGATAGGGCTTGTGATGCGAAAAATTAGAGGAAAGATTCTAACCGTTCCCGGTGCACATCATTACCGGTGAATTCCCCTAACCCGAATGCGTCCGCTGCCGGTCCAGAAGGACGGTATGCTGCTTGAACGCATATCCAAAGCGCCCAAGAACGCGTAGGCACCGCCAAGGCGGTGAAGGAAGGGGGACGTGTACGTCAGCTATCGAGTGGTTCCACGGGTCGAAGTGGTATCAAGCGGCGTGTTTCGGCCCGGTGTGCTGATAATCGCCTACGACGATGACGTGCCGATGAACGAATTGGTCTGTGACGGTGCGAAACCAGTTGCCGCCTACGACGATGCAATGGTCGTGGCAGAAATACTGGCGCTGCGGGTTCGGTCTAGGGTTGAGAAATCTATCCAGCAAACCGACATCCGCCTACCGGCAATACAGGCCATGCTGCAACGGATAGCCTAAACAGGCCATCACGAACCAGCCGAACCAGCGGAACCAGTTCGATCTCTTGACCTTGCTGCCAGAAGTCGCGTTCGGTTTCCGGCCGGCCGAACTCAACCCGCAGCGGGTAGTGCGGGTGCAACTTTGTTTTCGACGTTGGCACTTTGCCCGCCTTTGAAATCCGGAAGCCCGTCCGAACCGGGCTCGACCGGTGCTCAGAAGGGAGAACTCAACGCATGTCCTCTTTTACGTCCGATCAGTTTGCTTCGGTGCACAAAAATAGCCTGGCCAATCTGGCGAAGGTGTCAAACCCGACCCTCGCAGGGATCCAGAAGCTGACGGAACTGAACCTGCAGGCGGCCAAGGCAGCCATGGCCAAAGCGCAGGAGAACCTGAAGGCCGTAGGGACTAGCGAAGATCGGTGGGATGTCCTGTCAGCGCAAGGCAACGTGCAACAAGCCGCTGTGGACAAAGCCATCTCGTACGCGCGCCACGTGTGTGAGATCGCATTGCAAGCTCAAGTGGAACTGGCCAAGGTCGCGGAAGAGCAATATGAGCAGCACCAATGCCATGTGCAGACCTTGGTCGTTACCTTCTTGAAAAATGCGCCGGCGGGTTCCGAGGCGGTTTCCGCCATGCTGCAGACGGCATTAGACATCGCTAAGCACTCCTACCACTCTGCGCAAGCCACCAGCCAGCAACTGGCCGAGCTGGCTTCCGCTAGTTATACCGCGACCACGGCCTTTGGCACGGGTGCGGATAGCCAGGCAGCGCGCCGCTCGTCAGGGATCTGACGCGAAGTCTCGCGTGCGCGCGTAGCCGGACCCATACAAAAAAAAGTAGTCACGACCAACTCGCCCCTGCGGCATGGCGCCGGCAGGGGGAGTAGCTGTTGCGATGATTATTTCAGGTCGGTCTGCCCTTCCCGGCAGATCAGGGGTCTTTTAACTTCAAAAAGAGAGAATGAGCATGACAAAGAAAGTCGCACTGGTTACGGGCGGTATGGGTGGCCTGGGAGAGGCCATTTCCATCCGCTTGCATGACGCGGGCCATACGGTGGTGGTAACCCATTCGCCGGGCAACACCAAAGTCCAGGAATGGCTGGCAAGCATGGCGGCGAATGGTCGCGAGATGCGCGCTTACGAGGCAGATGTGGCGGACTACGCGAACTGCCAGGCAGGTATGGCGCAGATCCTGGTCGACCTGGGCCGGGTCGACATCTTGGTGAACAACGCCGGCATCACGCGTGACATGGCGTTTAAGAAGATGGACAAGCCAAATTGGGATGCGGTGATGAAAACCAATCTCGACTCTGTGTTCAATGTCACCAAGCCGCTCTGCGAGGGCATGGTGGAGCGCGGGTGGGGCCGGATCATCAATATCTCGTCAGTCAACGGCTCGAAAGGCGCCTTCGGCCAGACCAACTATTCCGCGGCCAAGGCCGGTATGCATGGATTCACCAAGGCGCTGGCTCTGGAAGTCGCCAGGAAAGGGGTGACGGTCAACACGGTATCACCGGGCTATCTGGCCACCGAGATGGTGATGGCCGTGCCGAAGGACATCATGGACAGCAAAATCCTGCCGCAAATTCCCATGGGACGCCTGGGCAAGCCGGAGGAGGTGGCGGGACTGGTTGCGTTCCTTTGCTCCGAGGACGCGGCCTACCTGACTGGTGCAAATCTCGCCATCAATGGCGGACAGCATATGGACTGACGCACCCATGGGCAGTCTGTCTCTCCTAATGCGGTGGGCTGCCCAAACATGGGGATCGGCGATGGCCGAACCCACACAGGACATTAGCATCCAGAGACCTAGGCCACTTGATTGGGGAGTCGGACGCAAAGCATGCTGCATGTGGCGATTGAAAAAAGGCGAGTGGCGTAGTCCAACGGCGAGTCGCCAACAGGTAGCAACCGGACAACGCACATCGGAGCGTGCCGCGGCAATACCGAAAAACGGCCTGACATCCGGTTATCGTGAGAGCTTGCACGCGCGCCACGCTCCATGTCATCAGTGTGTCGCGAGCGGTTGATATGGGCGGGGGAAGGGCGAGTATGATGCAACCTCGCCGGACTTCTGATGGGAGTGGGTGGTGAATATCAAGGCTAGAGCCACCGTAGTTTGTTTACGCGGCGATCGTGTGCTGCTTGTCTCGAAAGTTGGCTGCAAATGGGCGCTGCCTGGCGGACGCCCGCGCGTGGATGAGTCATTCGCTGATGCGGCTGGACGAGAAAGAGGAGGAGACGGCTCTCAGCGCCAAAGGCGTAGGCCTTTTGTTCCAAGTATTCGGCCCAACCACACTGCATCACGTCTTCTTGGCCAATATTGGAAAGAGCGCCGTTCCGAAGCCAGGCAAGGAAATCGCATGTTGCCAGTGGTTCTCGCTTTTGGAAATGGATGAGATCCTCGTGAGCCCTGTCACGCGCCAGATCATGAAGTCGTTCTTTTCTGGAGACAGGTACGCGTTGCAGGCTGCTGCGGAACCCTGACCGGGAAGGAGACGTAATGCCGCTGCTCTGACCGGCCTTTTCCTCCGCAAAATTCGATCGTGTCACCCTGAACGGTTGCCAATTTCTGCCGCGCCGGGCCAAGTTTTTGCCTGAACGGGCGAGTGAAAGGCTAGCTGCCGACCCGCCCACAATAGCGTTCAAGTCGGTCCGCCTCAGTCTCGTGAACCTCAACCGGAACGTAATTTGCGCCTGCATACGACAGATAGCGCGCGCGATGCTGACCATTTCGAAAGGACACCACGCCTTCCCGATCAACGCCTAACAAGCCGAGCAACGTGTGGGAGCGCCGAGTTCTAAAGGTTACGTATGGCATTTCCGGAATTCTTTCCTGGCGCGGATCCAGGAATTCGCGAATGCCGTGTACTTTTCCCGAAGGCCAGTACTGAACGGCTCCGAGGACATAGTCACTCGTATCGCGATCCGCGCAAGCAAGTAGCCTTTTCAAATCGACCACGACCACCTTATGACGGGAGTCGGGCGAGGCCAAGACGCGCCGCATGCGCGTGAAGGAATACGGCTCATGGCCGTGAAGAGGGATTATCCAGTTCCCGTGTGGACCAAGATGCACCTGATCTTCTTCCATGATTCCGTTTCGAAGTCTCATATTATGCGCGATCCTGTGCGCGCCAAGCCAGGTTCAGCCGAAAGCTGAGACTGCGCCGATGGTGGCCAATGTGACCGAGCAAGATTGGAAGATACCATTCCGGCATCATCCATCTTGCAAGCATGCGGGGCTCTCCGTAGGTCCACTTAGACAGCGTAACAGTGGCTGCAGGTGGACTCATTGTCGAAGGTGTGAAAGTACGATGGCTGCTGGCGATCAGTTGGGCGCCTGAACTCGTCTCGTTCGATGCTTGGACCAAAGCCATCCAGCCGGCGCCTTGGCGGGCGTATGCTTCCGGCGCGCATTATTCCCACATTGGCTTAGTTTGCCAGCATCGCCCTATTGGGTTGCCAAAAGCATCGTCCATGCGAGATACAAGAGGCCGACTACAAGAAGGCAGACTGCCAATGCCCAATAGTAGCGAGCCCCATGATGAGGCGGGTGCGAATGAAAATAGTGAACTATGGGCTTCATCGGTATGACAAGTGGAAAATTCCTGGGCCCACTTGGGTTTGCTTTTTACCTTAGCCCACTCCCGCGCCCCTTGTAGCCGTGAAGTGCATGTTGAAGCCCTTGGCGCGCAATTCGTGCCTTGCCAGATTCAAAGACAGCTAGTTTTTCGTTGCTGCATTGCAACATGTGACATTGGCTCCGCTAACATCAGTGTTCAGTATGATTTAATTCATGTCCGCAGCGGACGTGCTGCACCACTTGTGCGCCGCTGCGCAGGACCGGACCGAGCCCCCGCTTCGCTCCGGTTTTTTTTTCATCCGATGGTGATGCTCCCGAAATATTGGGCCCCGGGATGGCCTCTTCTCATCGTGATTTGTTTGTCGACTATGGGTGGCCTTGCCTATCGATTCGGTCGATACTCAACGTTCATGAATTGAACGGCCGCTTCTATGGGAGAACTGACGAAGGTCGCTTAAGGGGCGGCTCGGCCATCCGAGTCGCCCCTCTATGCCCGAGGCGTTCGTGAGGCTGCGATGATGGGGCAGGTTGCCACGGATTGCGCGAGTTTGAACCACGCGCCGTGGCTGAATTCCTGGCAGCTAGTCGACTCTGATTTCCGCTACCCGCGCTTCATGAGTCGAATGACAAAAAGCAGGATGACAGCACCGATCACCGCCGTGATGATGGATCCAACCCGCGGCGGGGGGGGCGGTCACTGAGTTGTGTCGCCTCGCTTCCTGAGCGCCGTGACCACTCGTTCGCTCAGGCCCAACCGATAGAGTGTTGCACCCACTTGGGTCAGCAAGGCCCGTTCTTTCCCCGCGATTGCCGGATCGGCCAACAGCACCGCCAAGCCGGCAATTGCGTCGTCGACCTCCAATTCGGTCGTGTCATCCAGCGCAAGGCGCTCGAAATCTCGTATCACGTCATCCGGGTCCATCGTGGCTCCATGTGGTTTCCTGCGCAAGTCTAACCTGACGAGGCGCACGTCAATGAGCTTGCAGAGCGATCCACTGGATCCGGTGCAGATGGCCGACTATGGGACTGGACGCTGATTCGCGCCATCGCGAGTCCCCAAGTCGGGGCAGTGCGGTGTTGTCAGTCAGTACGGCAGCCATTCAACTCCGCGGCGACAACTGGCCGCTTCGGGTCGATGGGACTGTCGGGTTCGCGCGGCGGCATCTAGGTTGACCAAGTCGGGACTAGTGCAAATCAACTGGACCGTCAGAGCGCATGCCCGGGCCGCGCGGTGGCCACGCGCACTGCAAATGTCAACCCCGTCGTTTCTCTGCCGTTAAAAGACTGTCGCGGGTAATCCGATCCAACATCGTGAGCGGGGAATTGATGCCAGTTGATAACAACGACGTGCCGAAATACCCCAGGGGCGACTTGCGGCGAATGCTTACCGTACTGGCTGCGATCGACGCCATCACCGATGCGACCTTGGTCAAGGTGGTAGCGCGGACTGGCATCGATAAGAAGACTGTGACCATGCTAGTAAAACAAGCAGCGGCACAGGCCGGGGTTCGTATTGAGAAGGACGGACCAGTCTATCGGCTGGTCGATTGGGGACCGGTCTTCAAGAAGTCTGGCGCGAAAATGGCATTGAACGGTGTATTAGGAACCGACTCAGTGACAGCCGCAGCGCAAAAGCAAACGCCCTTGGCCACGCGAAGCATTGACGAGCACTGACGCCGCATGGTCGACTGCATCTCGCCCTTCCTGTCCCGGGCTAGCTAGCCTTCCGGCGGTGCGATAGTAGACCACCGTTGGTCGGGTGGAGGCGGCGACGCGCCGAAGCACCCCACCGCTTCAAGAGTCCTTTCTTGGCGTCAGAAAACACCTTCGTGGCAGCCTTTGTGCCGGCCAAGCTTGGCAACGCTGCCGAGTTTGTAATCGCCATTACCGCCCCGCTGAATAACCGCGTGGAACTCTGCTCGTGGTGTAGGCACTACATCGAGGTTCATCATCGCCACTGCACAATCCTCCTGTGACGGTTGGATGTGCGGGCGGCGCCTCGGACGTTAGCCGTGGATATGCGCTGTGGACGTCGGGCTAACAGCGACCGGATGGAGCACAGATAGAGCTACATGGCCAGCGAATGAGCGCTGGCCATATGTCATTACTTTTGCCCGGCTTTCGCTCGCGCGCTGGCGATTGCCGCGTCACGCTCTTTCGCGGCGGCCTTCTTGGCCTCGTCGTACACGCCCTTTGCCTCCTTGACCTTGCGGTCATATTCCTTGCGCGCAGCTTGTTCGTCCATACGCAACTGGACGAGGTGATCATCTGCCGCCTTTTGAGCTGCCCAGGCTGGCGATGCCAACACTGCTGCGAACAGAAGGGTTGTGGCGATTTTCTTCATGCGTTGCTCCCGATAAAAAGGACAGGTGAGGACGTGGACGGTCCGCTTGCCAGGCCAAGTGGCATTGCCCGCCCACGGAGTAGTATTGGTCGGGCCAAGCCAAAACGTCCAGCGTTATCCTATCGGCGGCCTCCGCGGCCGCCTCCGCGACCGCCGCCACCTCCACCGCCAAATCCGCGTCCGCCGCCGGAACTGCCTCTGAACCCGCCGGCATTCCCACGGCCCGACCCGAGACTTGAGTTGCCACGATTCAGATCACGCTGTATTTCACCACGCCCGTTGGAGACACCTCTGAACCCACTGTCTCGGGTGGCAGCGCCTTCTCGGCCGCGGAATCCGTTGCGAGCCTCGGCGCCGGGTGAACTGCGCCCGAATTTCTCGCGAGACGCGTTGTCGCGATAAGCGACGCCCTGGCGATGTCGGGCATCATGCTGCCACCGGCTACCATCCAGCTTGCTGGCGTCGAAGTTCCGGTCGATGTTGCGGGCCTTGTGATGCTCGATGTGTACGTTATTGTTATTCCAATTGGCGTTGCTGAAGATCGCTGCGGCAGTCACCAGGCCAACCCCCCACGCGAGCCCGGCGCCATAGGCATAGCCCGGGTAGTAGGCGGGGTAGGGGGGCCAGTAGTAGTATGGGTATGCCGGATAGGCCCAGGCGCCATAGACGACACCCGGGTCATAGGCCGGGATGTAAATGGTCTGAGGGTTCGCAGGTTCAATGATCACGACGCTCTGACCTGAGGCCGTTGTTTCGGTCGTGACCTTCTGCTGCGCATTGGACTGGAGGTTCCCAGTCTGCCGTGCCTTTGCGCGAAGCCGTTGTACAGCCCCGAAAACATCCTGCTCCTGCGCGAGGAACGCGTCGCCCAGGTTCTGCATCCAGTCGATGTTGTCGTTCATCGGTTCAAGAACCTGGGGAAAGGCCACCAGAGACTTCACACTGACATCCCACGGCTCCTTCTCTACGGCCTTGATTGCCGCGTCGCCCTTCAAATCCGGATGTGCCTTTACCCATCGCGCAGCCAGCACGACCTCCATCGGATAGGTCGACGCCATCAGGGCTTGAGAGAGCACCGAGTCTGAATACAGGGCGATCGGCGCAACGAGCGCTTCAATCTCCTCAGGCTTGAATGTCGCTCCGGCTGGCCGCGGCGCCGCCTGCGGCTGCGTTTGCATAGCCGCTGGTGTTTGCGCCGAGGCCCCATTCGCACTGGTTGCAGGCATGGTCTGACATCCCGCGAGGGTCAGCGCGATACAGCCGGTGAGGGTTGCAATACGCTTCATGGGGATACCCGCCTCCAGCCTGGCGCTGGGTCAAAGGTTTTGGTCTCGGCTGCTTTGATCTCGGTCTTTGGGCCGAGATTGCGTTCATAGATGATGCCCAGATGATTCACCATGAATGTCATTACGCCCGTCTCGCCATAGCGCACCGGCCACGCGATCACCGCAAAACCTCCGAAGAGCTTGCCGTCGACCACGTAGTTCATCGCTCCCGACTGAGCATGCTTGCCCTGCGCGGTAAGCAGCTTGAATCGGTATCCGTTGTAGCCGTCCGTGCTTTGATTCGGCCGGCTGGCGTCACGGAAGGCCTCGCCAAGCGGGCTCGGGGGTTCGTTTGGCGACGTCGGCCAATACAAGCCGTCATGCTTGCCGGGAGAGCTGGCCAGCTTGCTTGCATAGACGTGAAGCTTTTCGCCGTCGTGCGTGACCTCTGCGTATTCGTCCTGAGCGTCACGGATGGCGAGCAAGGTCTGAATCGCGGCCAGCTCGTTCGCGCCGATTCTGCGGACGCGCATCTCTTGCAGGCCGGCACGGGTATCGAACTGCCAGCCCGTTGCGCCTCTCACGAGCGGCACAGGCAGGGTCCAGCCGCCATCTCCGACCGTGACCATGCTGTGGCCGTCGGCGGTCTGAACCGAGTGGGAAACGTTCCACGCCCGGACAAACTTCTCGCGTGCGTCGTCGCCGACGGGCGGCACGATCTCCCGGAAGTCGTCCCCAAGAATCCGCTTCAGCGCAGCCTGGTCATCGCGTAGTACGGCCTCGCCGAAGGCGTTCATGCCGGCCTCTGGGGAGTCGAAATGCTGCTGTGCGATCGCCGCCTTTGCCAGTAGTGCGAAGATAAGCGGTAGGCCCAATAAGGCTAGTCGTCTTATGCCGTGTCCTGGTCGAAATATCATGGGGCTCGCTCCTTGTCATCGATGCCTTCCGGTTCACACATGCCCGAGGAGCTGCCACCAGAGCGGTCCCACGACAAGCCATACAAACATGTAGATCAGGCTCATCAGAAAGCCGGCCTTCCACCATTCTCCCTGCGTAACGTAGCCGGCGCCGAACATGACAGGCCCGGAGCCGATGCCGTACTGAGTCAGACAACCGTTGATATTGCTCAGGATGCCGAGGGCAACGGCAGCCGTGAAGGGCGGGATGCCGGCGGCGACCATCAGCGCCATGGACAGAGGGAACAGTGCACTGATATGAGCCGTGGCGCTGGCGAAGAAATAGTGGATGTAACAGTAAGCAGCCGCTACCACCATATAGACGGCCAACCGGTGGAAGCCTTCCAGATGTGCCCCGAACTCCTTGCCGAACCAGGACACCATGCCATACTCGTTCAGCTTCGATGCCAGCATGATCAGCAAGCCAATCCAGATCATGGTGTCCCAGGCGGACTTCTCGTTGAGCGCGTCCTGCCAGGTCAGCACCCCGGTGATAAGCAGCAACGAAACCCCGAGAGCGGCCGCCAGCGTTGCGCTGATCTTCAGATCCTCACCAAAAATCCAGAGTATCAAGAGGCCGAGAAAAATAGCCGCCATGATGATTTCCTTGGCGGATATGGGGCCCATCGTCGCAAGTTCCCTTTGCGCGAGTGCTGTCGCATCGGGGGTTTTGCGAATCTGCGGCGGCGCGATCCAAAGCATGGCAAGGGGAATAATGGCGAGGCACAGAAGGCCTGGAACGGACGCCGCGATCGCCCATTCGAGCCAACTGATCGAAACACCCTGATCTGCGGCGAGCTTGACCGCAAGGGGATTTCCCGCCATCGCGGTGATGAACATGCCCGCGGTGATGATGTTGGCGTGGAAAGCGCAAAGGATCAAATACCGGCCCACCTTGGCTCGGCTTTCCAGGTCCTCGGCATGGCTGCCGAGGACTTCCGCGATCGCCCGGGTGATCGGCAGCATCACGCCGCCGGCGCGAGCGGTGATGCTCGGCATGGCGGGCGAGATCATGAGTTCGGTCAGCGCTAGCCCGTAGCCCAGTCCCACGGTTCGCTTACCCAGCAGGCGCATAAACAACAATGCGATTCGACGGCCCAGACCGGTCTTGATGACGCCGCGCGAGATGAAGAAGGCCAGCATCACCAGCCAGACCAGATCCGTGCCGGTGGATTTTGTCACGTCGGCAAAGGACAAGACGCCGACAAGCACACCCACCGTGGCGCCCACGATGGCCACCGCCGACATCGGCAGTGGCGCGGTCATGATGCCTGCGATGGTGGCGACGAAGACCGCGAACATATGCCACGCCTTGATCCCGAGGCCGGCCGGCGCCGGCAAGAACCACAGCACGATGCCGAGGCCAACCGGAACGAGGAACTTCCAGACATCATGGAGATGACCTGGCGTTGGCTTCGACTCGGACGAGCTTGCTGGTGGTGAAGTCTTGACGGATGCAGTCATGATCAACCTCCTTGAGTCCGGGTAGTCACCGCTGGTGAGCGCAGATGCAAAGTCCCTATCGGGCGCGGAGCACGCTGTCGGTTGCCTCTTTGACAATACGTGCACTGCGCTGCAGGGCCGCATGCTCGGCGGGATCAAGTTCGGGATAGGCCAGCAAGCGGGCGCCGTCGCTATTGACCACCATCGGCAACGACAGGCAAACCTCCGGCACGCCTTCGACTTCCGTCTGCACACTCGCGACCGTGAGAATCTGGTCGGTGTTGTGCACGATGGCCTCGCATATTCGTCCGATTGCGCTGGCGATCCCATAATGGGTGGCGCCCTTACCTTCCTTGATCAGCTTGGCAGCTTCATGGACGGAGCGCAGGACCAAGTCACGGCTGGCTGGTCCCAACTCCTTGCCGCTCTTGGCCAGGAATAGCTCGAGGGGCATGCCGGATACCGCCGCGCCGGACCAATGGATCATCGCGGAGTCACCGTGCTCCCCAAGGACGTAGGCGTGGATCGCGGGCGCCACAACGCCCAGTCGCTCGGAGAGAAGCGAACACAAGCGCCCGGTATCGAGGGACGTTCCAGTGCTGATAACGCGCTCCCGCGCGCAACGCAGGTGGTTAAGCACGACCCCGGCCAAGACATCGCAGGGGTTAGTGGCGACGAGGTAGATTGCCTCGGGGGCCCGCGGGGCGATCTGGTCGACAATCTCAAGTGCGATGTCGGCGTTGGTCCTGGCAAGGTCTAGGCGCGTCTGCCCCGGCTTCACGCCAACGCCGGCCGTGATGACGACGATGTCGGCGCCGTTTGCGTTCTCATAGTCGCCGGCATAGAAGCGGTTGTGCCCCCAGATTGCCGCGGCATGGGCGAGGTCCAAAACCTGCCCTTCGGCCCGCACGCGCTCGACATCAATGATGACGATCTCAGCGCTTGGGATGGCCACCGCTGCGAACAGGGCGGCCGATCCGCCAACCAGTCCGGCGCCAACAATGACAATCTTGGGTTGCCGCATGGCTTGCCCCCCACTGACCTGAAAAAGCGGACCTCCGGACCGGGACGCCTGCCAAATTCCGATGGCGACTCCGAACACGCCCAGCACCATGAGTGCAAGACGCCACTTCATTCTAGTTTTTTGACGTCCGATAACCAATGACTTGTTGCCTCGTACGCGAGTCCCCTGCACCGTTGATCAAACGCGATGTTTTTTGGCCGGCTGCCAAGAGACCCGCGTTTATGCACCGCAGCAACTCGAGGGCATCCTGGTCATGGGCCGAATTCGACATTTGGGGATCGGCAGCGTCGCATGCCGCGGCCCTGACGACCCCGCGGCCGACAGCTATTTCGACCTCGCCGCTCAGCGTATACATGATCTAACGAACGACGCGCCATTGAAATGCCCGTCGTTCGATATCCGATATGAAATCTTTTGAAAGCCGAGATAAATGGCTTAGATTTGGTTGCTTGATTTTCCGAGCCGGGCGGAGCATGGATTTTCTTCACCTATCAGCGCCGACCTGAAAAAGAAAACGCCCCACTGTCCAACAGGTAAAGGGGGACAAAGGCTGTAGAGCGAGGAGATTTGCGCGACGGGTCGATCCTATTGTCTGGTGTGTGGTGTGGCACCCCCAAATAGGGGAAACACGAATCTCTGCCTGCATGCGTGCTATTCTGAGGTTGCCCCCGCCAAACGAATCCCTTGCCGGGGTTAAACGTTGGCAAGGAGAGTAGTGACGACGTGATGAAGCACAGGCAGGCATGCCACAGGTCTACGAGCATTTCGACAAAATCGACGCAAAAAAGAAGGGGCTGTCACGGAACGCCAGATCGGCTCGTATTGGATGAAGAGGAACAAGGATCAGATGCAGAAGGAAAATCCGCTTTGGAACTAAAGAACTAACTCGCTTCCGTTCTGCCCTCACGAGTGATGGAGCGGGCGTACGAGGGGTACCCACGTTCCTGCAAAGGTCTGCGTCAGGCCATCGCTGCAAAGCGTGCCGCAGTCGGTTAGAAAGCAGCGGTTGCCGCGCTGCATACTCCTGCGACTAGTGAGCGACGGCGACCTCCGTACAGTAGACATCAATCTAGAAGCCCAATCTCCAGGATCCAGCATGACGAACATCCGGACGATCGTATCGCGAGTAATACTGTGGACAACCCTCGCTGCAAATTGCATTGCATACGCGCAGCGGCAGGACGGTGCAGCCGCAGCAGCGGATGCTGTCAGCGACGCAGTGCAGGAAGGGCACAGCCCATATCACCCGTCACGCGTGCCGGCAGCCACCGGTAATATCAATTCGGCGGAGTGCCAGGAGTTGCTGGCGCAATTCAACGCGACCTCACCCAAGGCGTACCAGCCTGCCACCGGGCGACCGATTATCACGAGCCAGGGGAGAGTCGTACCCGGCATTGAGCGAGACCGCGCGCGCGACGATTTGATCGATACGTTTAGGGAAAAGTGCACACATTAGAGCCTCTGTGTCAAGGATAGCAGCGCCAGGCGCAGGGAAGCGCACCGAAAGAGCCGGATCGTGCCGCTATGCGGGGCAGGGTCGCTTTGCACGCAATTCTCAGAAAGGTATCCGGGACGGGGCCAGAGTTGCGGAAGGAGACGACGGATGGCGCATTGAAGGAAGGGCGTCTCGTGCGTCGACGCAGACGCGAGGAGCCGGCTCAGGCGGACGCCAGTTCGCCAACAGCGGCCGGGTCGACGGAGAGACGATTGACCGTCCGCCGCGCGGCGATTGCTCGCGGGTCAGGTGCCGAGGCCGACACGACCGGCGTGCCTGCACGGAAACGAGACGAGCACGGTCGTCTGCCGACACGAGGCGGTAGCAGGGCGCGGGTGGCCTCAGCCAGGGCCGGGAGCGTCGGCATTGTGCAGGAGCGCGGGGCAGCATAATTTTGCGAGCCCGCGTAACGACCGCTGGTCTTGCCGGGACGTGCCAAGTGCGCGCGCGCTCGATGAAGCAATGGCGCGTTTTTCTTCTTTTCACCGGCTGTTGCGCAGCCCACCGCGGTCACTGGATCATGCGTCTTGCCAACGGCAGTTTCCTGGGTGAAGCGGTCATCTGAATGGACATGAAACGTCGCTTCATGGCCGGCAAGCGACCGCTAGCCGGCCAAGCCCTCTAGTTACACTTCGGTCTGCTCAGCGATCTCGAGCGCATCGTCCACTTCGATGCCAAGGTAGCGCACTGTGCTCTCAAGCTTGGTATGGCCGAGAAGCAGTTGAACGGCTCGCAGATTCTTTGTACGCCGGTAGATCAGCGCCACTTTGGTGCGTCGGATGGAGTGCGTTCCATAAGCTGAATCGTCTAGGCCAATGGAGGCGATCCAGCGGTGCACGATCCTCGCATACTGTCGCGTGGATAGGTGCGGCGATGCGTGCAAACGACTCGGAAAGAGATAGTCGTACAGCTTAAGTCCGCGAGCCTGAATCCAACACTGAACGCTTTGGCGAGTTTGTTCTGTGATTTCGAACTGCACTGGCCGCTGAGTTTTCTGCTGCATGACCGTTGCACGGCCGCCAACTTTGCTGCCCACGCTGATGTCCTGTACGCGCAGGCGTGTTAGATCGCACGCACGGAGCTTGCTGTCAATGGCAAGGTTGAACATCGCCAATTCACGAACATTCGTCGTAAGCTGAAGCCGGGTTCGTATGGCCCATATCTCGTTGAGCTTTAGTGGTGGCTTTTGGCCTGTCAACCTCCCTTTGTTCCATGGAGCGCGCTTTGGGTCGAGAGGGGTGGTCGTTTCCATCATGGTCTCCTTTCAGGGTGAAGGAAAACCAGTCTGCGCCTCGGCTTTTGCTAACGACCGGCCTCGGTCACTTTTCTAATGGCCAGACGACCCTCTCTTTTTCTACTCAATGCTTCGTGTGGGCGCTTGCTCTTGCGCTGCCGCTGTCACTGAGCGGGTTCCTAATACACCGTTCAATGCCATTTTCGCGCCAGACTTCTTGAGAACCGGTCCCCAATCGACCAGCCGATAGACCGGTCCGTCCTTCTCGATATGAACCCCAGCCTGCGCCGCCGCTTGCTTAACTAGCATGGTCACGGTCTTCTTATCGATGCCAGTCCGCGCTACCACCTTGACCAAGGTCGCATCGGTGATGGTGTCGATCGCAGCCAGAACGGTAAGCTAGGACAAAGACAAGAAGCCAGTTCATCCACATGGTTTGCCTCCTACATCAGGACACCAGCATGTCAGCATGAAAGGAACCCGGCAGGTTACGGTCAGTCAGCCAGCCACCGGGTCAATCCATGTTCGTCAACGACGCCGTAGCGTGCCAGTCAGTCAGGCGATGGCTCTCCGCCAGCCGGCTCGCCATCGTCCACCACGCGCGCGTTGCGGATGAACAGTGCCCGCAACTTATTCCAGAATTCGCCGCCGAGCACGAAGGCACTGGCGACCAACATCGCGTCGCCGAGCAATTGTGCTTCCCAGAGCTTCGGTCGCAGGCCTGGCCAGATCGCGTCCACGTAGGGCTCGAGCATCGCCGAGAGAAGCGGCAGGCAGAACATCGCGAGACCGACCGCATGGCGAACCGGTCCAATCGTGTCGGCGGAAGCGGCGCGCCTCAGGTGCCGGAGCACGATTGCCTTCACTCGCATGAATCCCGGCTTGCCCATCACAGCTACGCTGACCAGCAGCATGATCTTGTTGGCCACCACGATGGCGCCGGTCAGCGTGGCAATCTGCATGGGGGAAGCACCAGCCGAGGCCGCCACCGGCACCGCCAGCCATGCCCCATACGCCAGCACCAGAACGCCGATACCGGCGCGCAGGCGCCAGGTGCCGGATGCAAGGGGTCCGGCCTGCGAATAAGGATCTGCCATGCTCCTCCTCCGGGCTGCGCGCTCCACATACTATCTCGTGGTGCGCTTCAGGCATCCGCGGCTGCAGCAGGCAGGGTGCTTCTCGATCACTCCTTGCGCTTCCTGTCCACCGGTTGCCCGCGGCGCGGCGGACAACGGATTGGCCGGTTTGGGCTGCCTGGGCGAAGGGGCGATGGTGAGGAACGGATCATCCATGCCCGTCACTCTAGAAGCTGACACCCAGCGACAGGATCGCGACCTGCTCACGTGAGCCAGGGTTGAAACAGTAGAATCCTGCGGTGACCTTGCGCACCGTGACCTGGAAAAAGCCGCCCCGCTGGAGATCACGGTCCCCCCCGTAGATCCGCGTACGCTGCGCGACGAGGCCCAATCTCAGCCATTCGATGGGGCGGTAGCCAAGTTCACTCCAGGCATAGAGATATCCCGGCTCTGCGCCGTTTGGATCCAGGTATTCGGCTTCTATGTAGTAGTCGAATTTTTTGAAGGCCACGCTGGCCTCCAGTCCGCCGATCACACCGTGTGCCGAGCCCCACACGAATCCGACGATAGGCGTCGCTTTGAACTGGACGGTTTCGCCCCCCGAGAATGACCAGCCGAGGAATGCCGACTGCGAGTGCTTCGCCTCGTAGTTGGCTCTTGCCTCAAGGTGGAGTTGCGATTTTTCCGCGATGAAGATGCCGCTGGCATAGTCGCCGCTCTCACGCGGCATGTTCCAGTAGCCAGTTGCCGAAAAAGTCCACGGCGCGCGGGCGGGCTGCGCGGCGGCGTCCGGTGCAGACTGGGGCAATTCCTGTGCGCTTGCGCCGGCCGCCGCAAGCGTGAGGGCCAGCAGCAAGGTCGCGGCACGCACCTCAGCCACCCAGCGCAATGACAGCCGCGGTCAGGGCGGCTCCCCCCGCCATCATGCCCAGGCCGGTGGCCCAACTGCCAATGCCAGCGAAGCGGCCCAGCGCCCATCCGGCGATAAACAGCATGGCGAGGGTCAGCACGCGCGAGACGAATAGTGCCTGGCGGACGTCGGCCAGCAGCACGAACGGCAGCGCTACCGGAAACGTGGTCAGGACGACAATGCAGAAGATCCGCACGGACGCAAGCAGGTCGGCCAGGTTCAGACGGGGACGGGCCGGCAGCGTTGGCGTTCCGGCGAGCCGCGCCCGCATGGCTTCCAGTTCCGACTCCGTCACCAGCGACCGCATTTTCTGGGGCAGGGCATCACGCATGAGACCGATGGCCGCCGACCGGTCGCTTGTTTTCCTGACGGCAAGTGCCAGGGAGAGCTTCTGGCCGCGTGCCGCCAGCGTGCGAACCAGGAACATGACCGCGTCGACCAGCCCCCAGGCCAGGTTGCACCCCAGGGCGGCATGCAGCATGGTGCGACTGGCATTCGGCCCGCCCGTGCCGCTCGCTACCGCGCCGACAAAGGTGAGCGCCATGAAGAGGCCAAAGCACATCTCGGAGACGCGATCCACCACGTCCAGCACCGGCTCTCGCATCTCCGCGTTATCCGGCGCAACCGTCGTGCCTGCGCCGATGGTAGTCTTGGGTGTATTAGCCACGGAGAGCTCCCATTAACTGGATCGATGGTCGAACGGGTAATAGGAAACAGCTAGCAATGACTCTTGGCACGGGCAATGTCTCCTGCGGGCGAAGATTGTCCCGGGGCGGCACCCTCCTGAAAGGCGAGGGGGCTCAGAAGCGAAACGCCACGCTCAGCATGGGGCCCTTCAGTGTCAGCCTTTGCACCAGGTCGTCGTCTCCAAGCTGATAGGTCAGGTAGCGGTAGGTCAGTTGCACATCTCCCCACTTGGCCGCATACGCCGCACCTGCGGAGGCCTGCAACGTATATGTGGAGGAGCCGGTACCGACATCGAAGTAGTAGGGCAGGTACCACCTGTCGGAGTCGCCAAGGCGGATGCGCCCGCGCACACCGATGATGGCGTCGACGATATTCGCCGTCTGCGACACGCTTCCTTCTCTTGCCAGCGTCGCACCTTGTCCCGTGAACGTGGCGGACAGTGTCCAGTTCGCGCTCGCACTCAGGTTCAGGTACCGAAGCCCGCCGAGTGGTTCGATCGTGCCCCATGGCACACGCAGCGCCGTATAGGCAGCGGCAAGTCCGAACAGGCCGCCGGTCAGGCTGCTGCCTGCTCCGGTTTCCACGTTGCGCGGTATGCCAACCGTGGCACCATTCCCGGCGCCGACCGCATTGACGTTGGTCTGCTGGTGACTGAAATCCAGATAGGCTGCGTCGGCAAGGATCGTCCAGTTCCCCTTGCTGGCCTCGGCCTGCAACATGAGTAGGAACTGCAGGTTCTGGAGATAGCTGTCCGGCCCCGTGCCCACGTCGAGTCTGCCACCTCCGGTCGACGACGATCCGGAGAATCTCAGGGCTCCGCTCACGTTGGGTAACCAGAGGTATGGACCAATCGCGAATCGCCACCCGTTCGCATCCGGCGCTTCGGCGTTAGCCGAGCTGGCCGCGATCGCAAGGACGATCGTGACACCCAGACGATTCCAGCCGCGCTTCGCGGGCCGGCGCTTGCCATATTTCGCGTCGAGCCGGCCGCCGTGTTGCGTGTTTCCCATCCTTTACGCCTCCCCTTTTTAGTGGAGCCGACAGCCACGCCGATCCACACGAAACACAGATGGCCCGCGTCAGTCGCTTGACCACGGATCCATGTCTGTCCGTCCAGGTGATGCCTCCGGTGTACCACAGGTCGATCGGTCGCTTGTGCCGTTTCTTGATCTGTCTCACTCGTCTCGCGATGACAACGCTGCGTTTTCGGTAAGTCACATTCAGCCGGATTCGCCATATGACCTTAGGACAGGGATTCCTCGAATGCAACCGGGCCGTCACGCAGTTGCGGCGTGCAGCACCAAGCCACTAAAGGAGCCGACGCATCGCGCATCGCAGCAGGAAGCGCTCGTCGGAGGACGACGTTTGTTTTCCCGCACGACGCGGCGATCAGCGCAGCGATTCGTTGCATATGGACCCAATAGGCGAACCGTTCGCCATTGCCGGCCTGTGGCGCGCCTGGCCGGACGGCGCGGTCTCGTTCACAATGCCAACCGTCAGCGCCGACAACCACCCGCTCCTGAAGCGCTTTCACGCGCCAGGCAAAGAGAAGCGCGGCATTGTGATCCTGCCGCGGGATGATTGGGAGGACTGGCTGGCCTGCCGGGATCCCGAGCGCGCTCGTACGTTTCTGCGACTGCTGCCCGCGGACCGAATGGCAGCCGAGCCCGCGCCAATCGAACGGTGCGCCGTTACATCGCCGGTTGCGAAAGATCCGCTGTTACCCCAGATGGGGTAGTGCAATTGTCTGCAAATTATCGAGATAATTCAGAGGTCGTGAGTTTACCGCTGCCCACGGCTGCCCACGGCTGCGCTGGCTCGCCTTGCGCTGGCATTTTGCCCCCGCACCCGTGGCAAGAGTCGACTAACATATCACGTTATGATGCAATTCTTGGCGGGCTGAGAACCAACGATACACACCGAGGCGAATTGCTGGCTCACACCTGCAAGCTGCGAACTCAACTCTCTTCAGGCATGATCATCGTGACGTCAGAGCTTAAGTCCCTAGCGGGAAGCCATGTGGCTACACCAGAACATCACGCGCCATTGAAGTGGATCGATAGTGCCGACATGCGTACCCGCTGGGATCAAAATCGGACCAGCATTCGCGAGGCTGTAGATCGGAGCCGGACGGCTGTGACGACTAGCATCGTTTTGCTCAAGGAGATCGGCCAGTTCGGCCCCAAGCAATGGTAGCGGTCCCGGGCGAGCGGGCCTCGCTGCGACCGCTACTTGTCGACCAGGTGACAGCCGACGTGACACCGTCCGGTTGTCGGACGGCGTCCGATACCGGCGCGCGGGCGTAGCGCGTACAGGCTGTCAGCATAAGCTGCTGATCCACTGTCGCGACGGCCAGATCCGCGATTCGGTCACGACCCGCGCGACATCCAGGGATGATGCCGTGACCAGCCGGCTCTCGCATTTCCGGCTGGACGGTAGGCGACAGCCTGGGCAGAGTGACCAGCCCCACATAATCCGAAGCATGAAGGTCGCGGAGCGGACCGGTCACCTGAATGACTGTATGACCGCGAGAGCGAACGGCCGAGAATGGCTTCAGGCAACCAAGAGGGGGGATCGGTCGGCGCTACTCGACCATGACAGCCATTCGCACTCCATTCTGCGGACGGCCGAAGTTTGGGCCGAGACGGCCGTCGAAGTTGCCCTTCCACAGCTTGATGGTGATGCGGAACCTACGCACCGCTGAAGCGGCTGACCTTGTCGGTCGGCAGTGCAGCACGTATCGGGGCTTCCTCGTCTTCCCTCCCTGCATCGCGGCACTGTGATCTATGCTGGTTGCATCAGATGACCTGCCGGAGTCCGAGATGGCGAATCTGCGCTGGCTGGCAACCCTGCTCATGGCTCTGGCCATCGCGGTGACCGGGTGCAGCAATGGCGGCAGTGGTGGCGGGAACGGTGGTGGCACTACCAATGCTTTGGTGCCTCCAGCCGGTCTGGTCGAGCGCGATGAATCGCCGATCTACGCTGTAGGCATTCCAATTGTCCCGGACACGGTGAGCAACAGCGGGGGCGCCATCACCCAATGCACGGTATCTCCGCCGCTTCCTCCGGGCCTGAGCCTCGATCCGCAGACCTGTACGATCAGCGGCACGCCTACCGGCAGCATCCATGCCACGGTCTACACGGTCACCGCGAGCAACGCCGCGGGCAGCACCACCACCCGGGTCGAAATCGAGATCAAGGACGTTCCGATTGCGCCGGACGGCCTGGACTACCTGGACCGGTCGGTCATTTACCCGGCCAATGTCCCGATCACGCCCAACACGCCGATCAGCACGGGGGGCGAGATCACGCAATACAGTGTGTCCCCGGCGCTGCCGGCCGGCCTTGCCATTGACCCGCAGACCGGCATCATTACTGGTACCCCCACGGCAGTGACAGCATCGGCCGTCTATACGGTGACCGGCACCAACAGCGTGGACAGCGTCCAGGCCCTGCTGACCATCGAAGTGGCTGCGGTGGCCGTGCCGCCGGTCGACCTCGTCTATGTGGATCCGCGACCCGAATACATTGTCGGCGTGCCGATTACGTATAACGAGCCCACCTACTCCGGCGGCGAAGTCACCCAGTTTTCGGTATCCCCTGCCTTGCCGGCAGGATTGAGCCTCAACACGCAGACCGGGGTCATTAGCGGCACTCCGACGACCGAACTAGCCCAGACGACGTTTTTCGTTACCGCCATCAATAGTGCAGGGAGCGTCACCGCGCAGATCACTCTGACAGTGGCCACTGCCCAAGTCGGTAGTTGGCAACCGGCCGATGCCATGAATCTGGGGCGCTTCCGGCATACGGCCACGCTGTTGCCCGACGGGCGAGTCCTGGTGGCGGCAGGTAACAGGAAGCAGGCGACTTCCTCGGCCGAGTTGTTTGATCCTTCCACGAACGGCTGGACACGAACCGGCGGCCTTGCGCGGAGCCGGCAAGCGCACTCTGCCACGCTTCTGCACGACGGACGAGTCCTGGTGGCGGGGGGATTCGGCACCGGCGGAGGGAACGCGCTGCCCTCGGCGGAACTCTTTGACCCGGTCGCGGGTAGCTGGTCACAGACCGACAGCCTGGGCCAGCAGCGTGACAGCCACACCGCCACGCTGTTGCGAGACGGCCGCGTGCTGGTGGCAGGCGGCGAGGGCCAGGGAGGCAGTACGGGCGCACTGGCGTCGGCCGAACTCTACGATCCAGCCACGGGCACCTGGTCGCCGACTGGCAATCTCGGCCAGGCGCGCAAGCAACACACCGCTACCTTGCTGCCGGATGGCAGGGTCCTGGTAGCCGGCGGAGAAGATGCCGGCGGCGGCGCGCTGGCCTCGGCCGAACTATATGACCCAGCCACGGGCACGTGGTCGCCGACCGGCAGCATGAGCCAGGCCCGCAACGCTTATGCCGCCGCGAAACTTACCGACGGCAGGGTGCTCGCAGTCGGGGGATTCGATGGCACGCATGCGCTCGCGACCGCGGAACTCTACGATCCAGCGGCAGGTACGTGGTCAACGACAGGCAGCTTGCGGCAGGCGCGTGACTTCCATACCGCCACGCTACTGACCAGCGGGCGAGTGCTGGTGGCTGGCGGTACCGGCGGCAGCGACTTGTTTGTGAGCGAGTTGTACGATCTCACGACCGGAAGCTGGTCCCAGGTCGGCAGTCTTGAGCAAATGCGCGAGCAACACACCGCAACATTGCTGGCAGACGGCAGGGTTCTCGTCGCAGGTGGCATTGGGCGCGGGATATTGTCCTACGCCGAATTGTTCCACTAGCTTGGGGCACCACGGTCCGCTTATGAGTAGCTCGGCCATCCGAGGCCGTGCCTTCGGGTGACTCAAATTGGCCGGCAAGAGCTCGATTGCCCAAGCGCTCGGAAAACTCCGTGGCGACGGGCTGTAGCCGACCCACTGCGGTCACTGGATCATGCGACCTGCAGTCTTGCCAACGCAGTTTGCTAGGTAAAGCGGTCGACTGAATGGCACGGTCAGGGCGACATTGAACGTCGCTTCATGGCGGAACCGCCATACGATGCCCAGTGGATTGATTTGTATGCGCATGTGTACCGACCGCGTCGGACCGACACTCAGGGCGCACTCAAAGGCTCTGGTCCCGAACTACTCTGGTAGGGGCCATAGTGTTTCACGGATATGCACGATTGCCAACCTTTGCACTCGCTTTCGCGGGAGGAGTACGTCAGGTCGGTACAGGCCAACAGGCCGTCGCCCACAGGTGTCGCACGCCAGCTTAACCGCTGGCCTTAATGTCTTGAGCGCTTGCTCCCGCGCGGCGTGCCGCTCCTGCAGCAGGCGATACGCGGTGTAGTACTTGAAGATGTTGCGAACATAGGTGGTGGTTTCGATGCCGATCTCCTCGGCCACCACGATCTCCACGTTATTGAACCACTTATCGGGATTCAGGCCGCGCTCTTCCGCTTCAGCGCGCATCTTCGCGATGTTGCCCGGGCCGGCGTTGTAGCTCGCGAAGGCAAACAACGGCCGGTGGGCATCGGAGAAGTGCGCGCCTGGGAAATACCGTGTCATCAGCAAGTCCATGTACTTGGCGCCGGCATGAATGTTGTGTGTCGTGACGCGAATATCGCCGACATTGAGCTCCTTGCCGGTAGCGGGCATGATCTGCATGATGCCAATGGCGCCCACATGGCTGCGGGCGTTCTGGTTCAGCCGTGACTCCTGGAAGCCCTGCGCGGCGAGCATCAGCGGGTCAAAATGATAGTCCTTGCCATACTGCTCGAAGATGCGCAAGGTCTGCTCAAATCGCTTGTATTCGGCGCGCTTTGTATTGTTGGTAATCTGATTGATGCGACGCATGTACTGCTTGAGCCGGTATTCGGCGATGCCAAGCTTCTTCATGTAATTGACATCGAAATTATCGAGCGCCTGGCGAAGCAATGGACTGTTCTTCCGGAATGCCCATCCTGTGTAGCCTTCGTTGCGCAACACCAGGTCGTAGCGCACGCTGACATGAGGCAGGATCTGCGCCCACATCTTTGCTTTCCAATCGTCTACCACCACAATGGACAACAGGCCGGCATTCGCCATTTCCATCGCGTCCTCGTCCTCCACTTCGTCTGGTAGAAGCACCAGTCTTACCGGCGCCTTGCCCGTACGGCGCAGGCTATTGTTGAGTGCGATCAGACTTTCGTAGTAGCTGCTGGACTTGCGCACATGGACCGTCTTGCCGGCGAGATCATTCAGGTGCTTCAGCGCTGGCGCCTGGAGTCCGGTCACTACCACTTCGCGAACCGGCCTTTGGTGACGCGGGGCGGCAAAGTCGACCAATTTCAGCCGCTCCTCCGTTTCGGTCAGGTTGCCCGCCGCAATGTCACCCAGGCCGGCCTCCACGTCTGGAAGGAGGCGGTCACGCGTGGTGGGAATGATATAGATGGTGAGCGGCCGGTTGCCGAGGCGCTTGGCGTAGGTCTTGTTCAGGTAGCGCTCAAAATCGCGCACCAGCTCCGCGGTCAGTCCGCGCTCATGACCTTGGTCACTGAAGTAAAGGGTGCGGCTGTACGGTACCAACACACGGATGGTGCGACGCTCGAGCATCGCGTCGAAGTCCCCTTTCGCCGGCTTGTTGACGAGCTTAAGCTGCCGCGTGGTTGTCTCGTTGGCTGCGCGGGGCCGCGCAGCGGCAGAACTTGCCGGAGTCGAGTCGGAGGCAGGCTTCTGCTGCGCCACAGCAACCGGCGCCCGGGACGCTAGCGCCCCAAGTAGGGCAACTAGGACAAAGCCTGCCAGGGAAGCGCGCAGCCGAGGGACCCGCATGAGTGGACACCCGCGTGTCAAATGCGCGTGTGCGTATTTAGTCTAGTCACGGTCAGCGGCGCCACAAGGCTCGCTTGGGGGAACTGCGGGAAGGCGCGGAAAGCGTTGCGCGTGCGGTTTCGTCCCATGAGCAGGCGCAGTCCATAGCTCCAGCGTCACCTACAAAGAAGCGCTGTCGAGAAGTGGCTCTTGATCTCCACCGTCTCTTGCCTCGAAGTTGGGTGCGCCCGATGGACAGCTATTGAATTGACGGCTTTGGGTGCCGTAGGGCCGATCCAGCCAATAATCCCTGACGCGGCCCTCATCGGCCGACTCTTGCCGACCCCTGAAGCGCCCTTCTGGCACGCAGAAAATCGGCGGCGGCTCCCGGTCCGAAGCGGCCGCATGAACGTCACGGTGGCGGCTCGTCGAAGGCGCATTCCTCGTGGGCTAACTACTTTAAGGTAGGAAAGGTCAGTCGCGCATGCCGTGTACTCGACCACTACTGCGCTGAACCCTTAGGTCGTTTGGCAACGAACAGGTCGACACAAAGTTCGCCACGATGGCGTCGCGGCACCAGAGCTTTCAGGTTTTGCGCCGGGCGCGCTGCGCTATCTGCAGCTTCGGTGCCGCGTTTGAGGCACTTTGGTCGGGCTCATCGATAGCGCACCAGGCCTCGGGCGTGGACAGCTACCTCGGGTGGTACCACGAAGAAATGAAAATCTTGCGGATTGAGTGAGAGGGCCGGAGACTCCAGACGCGCAGCAATGCCGGCATCAGGAGACCAGTTGCCGTTCGCCATGGTCGCCGTCAGAACCATCGAATCGACCCGCGCATAAAGCGCGGTGGCAGGATATACCGTGGCCGCGTTGGGCAATGGGCGACGAGGTGCTTTTTCAGTGAAGGACATGGCGCTTTTCGACGCTATGGCATGCAGTACGCAAGCAGCATAGATGCCGCACGGCCATCGTGAAAGGTTGTTACGTGGGAACGGCGACAATACCCGAAAGCGGAAGATTCGAGTGAGCGGATGTTCAGCACGCCATTGATCATCTCGGGCGGATCGCCTTGGAGGGCGATTTGGAGTCCGGCGAACCCTCGCCTAAGAATTCATTTCAGAGCTAAGACTCCGCACTGAAGCGCCAGCGCAGCATTACAGTGCCGAGCGCGCCGCCAACTGTCGCACACAGAGACAAAAGTGAACTTCCGACGCTCGTTGCCTTCACAGATCGCCGTGCGGTGAATTGGCTCATGCTGTAGGGATACCCGACTTCTTGCGCGCCGTCCACCGGTTAACCAAGGCAAAGAGCATCTGCGCGGTAATCCTTTGCCAGTTTTCTCGGCTTGGCCGGAGTCGGTCAACGCACCGTCATAGACCAACAGTGCGGGGTAGCGAACAAAGTCGCTCCGTGGCGCATCCAATGCGGACCGGTGCGGGGACTACACTTCAACCCATTTGGTGCAGTGAGCTGCGAAGGCACATCGTTCCTACAGTGTCCTCCGGCAGCGCCGTGGGCGCTTCTTGCTTTTTCCATCAGGGATTACCTCCTGGATGCACTCGTTATGCTACCGAGTGATGTCGAACCTAGTACCGGATGGGACCTTGACCCGGGATGTCGATGGAAAAAAGCCTTTTGGAAACTAGTAGTCCTGCATGGCACAGCATGCTCGCGCGCTGTCGTCATGACTGTCACCATACTCCAGGTTGGTATGCAGCAGCGGAGCGCATCGAACACGGTACCGCTGCTGCCGTGCGCGTCACCAACGGCCCCCACAAATTGGTGGCGCCGCTGATACGTCGGCCGCTCGCTTCCGGCAGATGGGACGCCACCACGGCCTATGGCTACGGCGGCCCATTAGTGAGTCAAGAAGCACCATCCGGTTTTGTCGATGAGGCATTGAGCGCGGCCCTGGCGCTATTGCGCGAGCACGGTTGCGTGTCCTGGTTCATCCGCCTCCATCCGCTGCTCAATACCGATTGGGAAAGCCACCTCGGACGGACCATAGAACATGGCCTGACCGTGTCGATTTGCCTAACCAAGAGCGGCGAGCGACTGTGGCAGGAAACTCAGTCGCGCCACAGGCACGACATCACTCACGCGCGACGCGCAGGCGTAACCGTACAGCTAGTCCGCGACTTTGAGGCGCTACCGCGATTCATTGATCTGTATAAACAGACCATGATGCGCGTAAACGCCTTGTCCTACTACTTTTTCGACGAAACTTACTATCAGACGCTTGTCCGCATCATGGGCAAGGACCTGCTCCTGTTCGTGGCTCAACAGGAGGGCTGCGTTATCGGAGCAGCGCTGTTCACGTTAGCCCGCCCCACCGGCATTATCCAGTACCAGATGCGCGGCTGGGACTGGGAGTACCGCCACTGGCAACCAACCAAGATACTGATCCATGCCGCGCGCGAGTGGGGCCGTACGAACAATATGCGCTACCTGCACCTCGGCGGCGGGCTGGGCGCGGCAAGGCAAATGACTCCCTTCAGGAATTCAAGCGCGGCTTCTCGCCTGATACGCACGTGTACAGGACCCAACGGCTGGTTGTCGATCTTGACCACTACTTGAAGCTATCCAGAGAGGTCGACCCCCTATTCGACGAACCGAACGCCTATTTTCCGGCATACCGGCGTCCCGGCGCGCGCTTCAGCCTGGAGCGGGAGGACCCGAAATGAAGCTGACATTTCGCGAACACCGCGCTTGCATGTCCATGGCGGCCTGCTAGCGTAGAAGGACTGCATAGATCTTTACCTGCGCGGCAGGCCATCCGCCCGTCGCCATAGCGCGGTGCAACGCAATCCGCCCATGATGTGATCCACGATGCCGATCTCCGAGGCCGTTCACTCTCACGCCGATGACGTGCCCATTGTGGCGGTGGGTGCGTCCGCCGGCGGTATTGCTGCCTTGCAGCGGCTGCTCACCTCGCTGACGGGCGAGATTCCCTATGCAATGGTTGTGCTGCAGCACTTGCCGCCTGCTCCTTCGAACCGGTTTGCTGACCTGCTTCGCAAATGGACAGCGTTGCCCGTACTGGATGCGAAGGAGGGGGTACGTCCGCAGGCGGGTCATATCTATGTGCCGTCACCGGACAGCATTCTCACGCTGGAGGCGGGGGCTTTCCGCACCCGGCCGGCCGCGGGCGGCGCAAGGCGTCCCGGAATCGATACGATCGATGCGTTCTTGGAAAGCCTTGCAGCTCGGGTTGGCCCGCGCGCCGTCGCGGTGGTGCTGTCGGGAACGGGGATGGATGGGACGGCCGGCGCGGTGAGCATCCGCCAGGCCGGCGGTGTTGTCATTGTTCAAGATCCGCTGACTGCGGAGCATGACGGCATGCCGACCTCGGTGATTCAGCGCGGTATCCACGACCATGTACTGTCGGTAAGTGCAATCGGGCGACAACTGCGCGCCTGCTTTGACGGGGGCTATACCAGATCGGAAGCGTCCCAACACTGGGAGTCCACCGTTTCAGAAACGCTTGAGCGCATCTTGTCCCGGATCCGCCACGAGGCTGGCTTCGATCTCAGCGGCTATAGGCCATCACCTTTGCTATGGCGAATTCAGCAGCGCATGGATGTGCGGCACGTCCGTTCATTTGAGGACTACGCGTGGCTGGTCGAGGATGAACCCGTCGAGCTCGAAGCGTTGGTGCGCGGCCTGCCAATTCATGTCACTGAATTCTTTCGTGACCCCGATGCGTGGACCGCCTTCAAGACCGAGGTCCTGGAACCGTTGACGCGTGAGAACAACGGCAAACCGCTGCGCATTTGGACTCCCGCTTGTGCGACTGGCGAAGAGGCATACTCGGTGGCAATGCTTCTGGAGGAAATTGCCCAGGAGACCGGGCGCGGCGTCGATTATCAGATCTTCGCGACGGATGCCGCACCTGAGGCGGTGGCACGAGCGAGTCGGGGCAGTTACAGGGCTGAACGACTTTCCACAATGGATCCGAAGCGGCTGTCACGCTACTTCTATACGGTGGACGGCCACTGTCGCATCAAACGTTTCCTGCGCGAACGAATGGTATTCGCGGTACAGGACGTCATATCGGACCCTCCGATCTCGTCGGTAGAGGTGGTGACCTGCCGCAATCTTTTGATTTATCTGGAGCCCGACACCGCCAGGAAGGTGCTCCGCACGCTCAACAGTGCCTTGTGTATGGGCGGATCCCTGTTCCTGGGAGCGAGCGAAGCTTATGCAATAGATAAAACTGGCTTCGCAGCCGTCTCGAGAAGGTGGAATATTCACAGGAAAGTCGCGAGTTCCGGAGAGCTCGAACGTGACTCCGCCCCTAGCAGGAGGACTGTTCAGGCCTCGGCAGTTCGTACTGCAGCGGAACGCAGCCATGTTCCCGCAGTGCTAATTGACGAGGAATGTAATCTTCTTCGATTGTATGGCGATACGTCGGGCATTCTCAAGCTTCCTGCCGGGGAGCCAACGCTCAATCTTCTTCGGCTTGTCGACCGTACCTGGGCCGGCGAGCTCAGGGCGGCAATCAGGCAGGCGCTTGGCTCGGCCCAAGCGTGCGCTTTCGACTGCAGTGAGGCGTGCGAAGGCCAGACTGTGCACGTTGCCGTAAAAGTAACGCCGCTGGAACCCGCAACCGATGGAAACCTCAACCGGATGCTCGTGTCGTTCGACACCCACGATGGTCTCGGTGAGGATCCGGTCCCGACGGACCTTAGCGACGCAGGGGTTCGCGAAGACCATCGGCCATGGACGGATTGGGAGGAGGATCTGCGCGTCTCGCGCGAAGAGCTGGATGCCTCGCGTGAAGAACTGCAGGCGCTCAACGAAGAACTCAAGGCTGCGAACGCCGACCTGAATGCGAGCAACCACGAACTCGGCGAAGCCAACGTCGATCTCAAAGAGAAGATCGCTGAGATCAAGATGCAAAGCGAAGTGTTGTCTTCTGGTGTGGTCATGACCATATTTCTGGACAGCGATCAGAAGATACGATGGTTCACGCCGGCGCTCTCGCAGGTTTTTCCCATCAGGGTGGAAGATATCGGGCGAAGCATCTCCGATCTGGTTCCTGCTTTTCACGATCCGCTTTTTGCGGCGGATATACGGGCCGTGCTGGCTTCCGGCACTCAAAGCGATGCGGTCGTCAGTCGCAGCGAAGATCGCTGGCTTTTGCGGCGCATCTATCCGCATCGCTCTTCCGAAGGTGTGATGCTCGGCGTGGCCATTACATTTGCCGACGCGACAGACCGAACACGATCCGAGCATGGCCTTCAGCGAAGCAAGATCTGGCTCTCTGCCCAAAAGGAAGCCTTCCAGTCGGCCATGAACGGCGACTCAGTGCAGACGTCGCTGGGCTTCCTGATTCAAAGCTTGCTGGATCAAGCCGAGGACGATCGGCGATGCGCGTTCTACATCGCTCGGGGTAAGACGTTGCACCATGTAGCGGGCATGTCCGATGAATATGCGAAATGCGTGAACGGATTCGCCGTCTCGCCGGAATCGCTGGCGTGCGGTCTTGCGGTAGCCACCGGCAAGCCCGTAATTACCCCGGACGTGCTGACGGAACCCAAGTGGCAGTCTTGGACCTGGCTGGCGGTCCAGTTCCACTACCGCGCGTGCTGGTCATTCCCCGTGGAGACCTGCGCAGGCAATCTCGTCGGATCATTGGCGATGTACTTTGAACAGCCGTGCGAGCCCACGGGGCTGGACATCGAGTTGGCAGCAGCCTTCACTCACACCGCAGGCATCATCATCTCGCGGCATAATCAAATGGAGCACTCCGCCTTGTGATTCAATGCAGAACGCTTTCAACTCGATGACTCTGACGGCTCGCCTGGCAGCAGTGGGTCCGCCAGAGACGGTCGCAATTTAGGGGCAGCGCTCTGCTGGTCGGCAACATTGACTTCCTCGACCATGATCGCGTAGCTTGCTAGGTCCCATTGGAGCGTCTGCCTTTCCGAACCGCCATCGAGAGGTGACACGGTTATTTCAACACCGCCGTTTCCTATTTCACAGTCCAGGAAGACGCCACAGTAGCCATCTCGCAGGACCAGAATGCGTCGTCCGGGATATTGTTGTCGCAGGTAATGGACCTTCTCGGCAAGTGCGATGAGCATGCGGTGACCCTTGGGCATTGCTCCCTCCAGACGAGCGAGCAAACTGGAGCGAAAAGTCGATTCTAGCTGCCGTGGGCCAGCCGCATATCCTCGAAGGGAGGGGAAGACCACCATATAGATGGTGGGTTGGATTTCAAAACCTAGTCCGCGCAAATGTCCGGGCAAGCATTCGAAGATAGCATGTCACCACCCCATGGCGACGTAGCCTCAGATACCAGTCGCTGCAACTGAGTGTCTCAATGTCTGCGGGGAAAGTTAGTAGCGCGCAGCGCTTCGTGCGCTCTCCCGGGACCAAGTGATAGGGCGTTTCTGGGGGTACAACGGACATCCGAACGACTGGCGAAGGGAGCGACCGACCGGCTCTTTATGGCCGAACTCCGCCGTCGGCTCATCGTTTTAGGGCCGACGGCGGTCATCGGCGGCTGCTGACCCACTACAGTCACTGGACCATGCGTTTCGCCAACGGCAGTTTCCTGGTGCGAAGCGGTCGTCTGAATGGCACGGTCGGGGCGACATCGCACGTCGCTTCCTGGCCGAACCCGGCCGTCGGATCTTCGGCCTCTTCCGGGAATCGGCGGGGAACCGAATTCGCCCCACGCGCTGATTCCCGCTACTGGTGTGAGGAACCGGAATTCTCCGGTGCGTGGCATGTCATTGAACGTGCATTGCTTTTTCGCGTATGACGGAGCGTTGACATGGTATTAGCCCGATGGTGGTGTGGGGATTGTTCGAACAATGAAATCTGAAAGGCCTTGACCACCTCCGCAGCTTTGTCGGACAGCGCCCGATACCGACGTGGACCAAGCGCGCACAGGCTGTCAGCATCAGCATGCAGGAGACAGCCATGCCAGGGAAGAACATCCATGTCGTGCCGACGCGGCGTCTTGTCGTGCCCGTCGTGCTTGGCGCATTGGCTGGGCTGGCAGGAGCTGCCGGCGACGCGCGCGCGGACGTCGCCGCGGGCCAGTCCAAGGCACAGGTCTGCTTCGCCTGCCACGGACCGCAAGGCAACTCTACCAACCCCGCCTATCCGGTGCTGGCCGGCCAGACGGCACGGTACCTCTACCTGCAGTTGCGCGACTTCAAGGAAAAGCGGCGCAGCGACCCGGCCATGTCACCGATGGCGGCGCCGTTGTCGCGCGAAGACATGCAGGATCTGGCGGACTACTTCGCGGCGCAGAAGCCGCTGCCCTCGAGCTACAAGGTCGAAGCCGCGCGCGTGGATGCCGGAGGCAAAAAGGCTGACGAAGTGCTTTGCATGACGTGCCACTTGGGCGGTTTCTCCGGGCAGAACGAGATCCCCCGCGTCGCCGGCCAAAAGTACGCGTACATCGTCAAGCAGCTCGAGGATTTCCGTGCGAAGCGGCGCGCCAACGATGCCGGCAACATGACCAGCGTGTCACGCAACCTTACCGACGATGACATCAAGAACCTGGCCAGCTACATCACCAACCTGAACTGAGCCGCCGCCTGGAAAGGCCGCACGCATCAAGCCAGAAGTACCACTTGTTTGGCCGACCGCGGCCATGGATGGCAGTCGCAATTGGGACGTCGTAAAAGGCGGCTGCCATGCACAGCATTATCGCAAGTGCGACGGAAGTAATGCTTGAGTCGCAAGGATGGATGGCGGCGAAGGCAAGCGTGCGATCCGAAGCGACACGATGACAACCGCTGCCGCGGACAGACCGCAGGCGTGGAAGCGGTCGAAGCGGAATTGGCGAGAGCCGCAAATGCGTAGGTGCGGCTTTACACGGCAATTTTCCTCATTGACCTTTCGAGAACAGACTCGCCGTGGCTGGCCCTCCAGTGTTCTCGTGAACTTTGCGATGTGAAACGACGTGGCATAACCCTTGCGATGTCATGACGAGCGTGGGCCATTCTCACGCTGAACACCTTTCACAGGAGACCATCATGAAGAAGGACAAGAAGGCGGACAAAAAGTCCAGCGATCGTGCTTCGGCGTCGGGTAAGAAGTCGAAGAGCGGAAAGAAGGCAAAGAGCGAGACAACGGCTGGTAAGGAAGACCGTGCAGATCGGGGCAAGAAGCAGCGGAAAAGTTCCCGCTAATTACTTCCGACGTATCGGGTAGGCGTCATGCAGGGCGCTCCCCCGCCAGATGCGATGCGCAGGAACAAGACCAACGCATTTGAGCCGCCGTATAAGCGCTGGGCGTTCCGCCATGTCCGAGAAACTTCACCGACCGCGGTAATCCACCTGCCTTAGCGCAACGCTGCGCGATGCGGCCCGTATCGCCGATGCAGTCCCGCGCGCACATGCCGGCGATGCCAACGTGGAGATCGCATTGCAGGCGCGCGGAAACCACGCATTCGCCAAGGGCCGGCTTGCGGCAGGCAAGCCTGGTTACGCATACGGTAACTACTGGTACCAGGTCGACGATGGCGACGGCTCGGTCGAGGCCGGCGGGCGGTTCGGGCAGAAGATGGAAAATGGCTGTCAGACCGTTACCGATACCAAGGGGGCCAAGAAAGGCCTATCACGAGGGCATGGCCCCATCTGCATCTGTCTGTCTTCGAGGAGAAACCATGTCACTAGATAAAGTCATGCTCATCCGGCATGCGGAAAAGCCATTGCCGGGCGGGGCAGGGGGCGTTGATGAATCCGAGAAACCTGACCCGGAAAGCTTGACTCCGCGGGGATGGCAGCGGGCCGGTGCATTGGTTCGGTTCTTCTATCCCCAAACAGCAGCTATCGGGAAGATTGCCACTCCAGATGTGGTTTACGCAGTAGGGGTAGGACCGGAAAGCCAAAGCAAACGGTCGGTGCAAACAATCAGTTCCCTTGCTGCTCTATTGAGGGCCGAGCGTTCAGCGCCATTCGTGTGTGATCACCTGAAGGACGACGTGGACGCGCTCGTAGCCGACGTAAGACGTCGAGATGGTACTGTCCTGGTCGTGTGGGAACATAAACTCATTGCGACTCTCGTGAACCTTCTGTCGGATGGCAAGTTTACGCCCATACCCTGGCCGGACGATCAGTTTGATATTGTGTGGGTTCTAGACCGTGCTGGTGCGAAGTGGGATTGGAGCGAGGTGCTGCAGAAACTGCTTCCAGAAGACTCGTCTTGAGGGCCATGGCCGAACGTGAATTGAAGTGACCTCTGCAAAGAATCTTCAAGCCCCCGCCGACCGCGACCGCCTGAGCCGCTCTGCCGACGCAACGCGGAAGTGCCGATAGCTATCCCCGTTGGTTCTTGGAAGCGCGGCCCGATATATTTCGTTCTAGGAGTTGGTCGTTGCGTCCGTGAATCAGCAATTTCACTCTTCTCCACGTCGCCAGTCGAGTGGCGACAGCAACGGCTTCTTCTCGTGACTGATATCTCGTTCGATCCCCGGTTCCTTCGATGACAATTTCCCATTCACGATCGTGACGGGCAACGTGGATGTCCCCTGGCATGGTGATTCTCTGAAAAATGCGAGGGGTCCCCCTCATTGGGAAGCCATTCCAGTGAACTAAAGATTAGCTTCCGGTTTGGTGGCAGTCATCTGGCCGCTTTGTTGTTCGCGTTGACCGCCGCGCTGATCCTGGTCTAACCTGATTGCGATTGCTTGCCACATTCGTAGCCCAGCGCGGCCAGATTGCCGCTTTCTTGTAACGCAAACGTCGTACCAGGGAGTCGTTGTCACCTCGTTGTTCGGGCGCATAGGGATCCCGCTGACCTGAAGCGCACTATCAGGGCGAGATGGGGCATTTCGGCCCTGAGTATGCGACCTGCGTCTTTGGCCACGGCGCTTCTGGGTACGCCGCGTTCTACAAAAAAAATTCCAAAATTACCGAGACTTCTCCGCGGGTAGAGCGTCAAACAGCTTGGCCCTCCTATGGATTCCATGTTCGACCCGTGCGAGCGCCGCATGGGAAGATGTTTTGCCGCATGCTCGTAGTTGGCGCTGGCCGGTAACCGTAAGACGTCAGACCAAGTGTGGAGCGCACAGCGAAACTGCACCGTATGGAAATCGGGGCGAGTGGCCCTCGACAGGCAGAGACCGACTGCGGATTCAACCGGTCGATGCAGGGAGACAAACTGCGCGTAACGGTCATATCACCCGGCTTCACGCGGACGAACTTTGCAGAATCGGTGACCAACCCGGAAGTCACGGCGCAAATCTCGCCTCGATGGACAAATTTGCCCCGGTGATTGCGTTTGCAATCGAACAACCGGCCGATGTTGACGTGGGCGAGATTATCGTCCGCCCCACGGCGCCGGGATAGGTTGCCGCCGCCGCAGCCGGCATTATCGCTTCTGGCTGGTAGCTGACATTTCAACAAGTTGGTCGGGTCGTTTGCATTGGCCGATGCGACAGGCATCGCGGCCTGCGAACGGCCGAAAGCTGAACGGAGCCGGCACCCGAATGTCGGGTCCACGACACTAGCGGATGGCTCTTCATGGCCGCCTTTATCCATTCCTGGTGAACTATTCACACAGCTTGTTCAGGCCTTACCGGCTAGTGCCTCCGGACCTCTCACTAAATCCATTTGTCCTTGGCCGTCACCTGCGCTGAAACTTCGATTGTCTTGTTGGCAACGCGATCTGTGACGGTGGCAACAAATACATACCTTCCCACGGGCTCTTCGTGATTGAATTCTAATGTCACGACGGAATCCCCGAGCTCAGTGATGCCGGGCTTCGGTGCCGCTCGACGAGAGACCGGGGTCGTACCAAAGTCATCGCTCGAACCGTTGGGTGAGACCAGGCGGTAGTTCACGTCCACATTACATCGCCCATCTTTACCAGGCTTACATCCGGCGAAAAGGAGCATGGTGCTCACCGACTCCCCCCGTTGTACAGTCTTCGTAGTGGCGAGGGTCGGCGTGCCCGGGCGGTTCCACGTGTCCCGAAACGTCTTAGCATCGCCTGTCAGCACAAGGTGTACGCCAAAATCGCCTGAGGACTTGCGCGCGTCGCTATCCGGCACCGGGCGTCCATTACCATCTATCCATCCCGCCATAGCCTGACACGAACACGTAAGAACGGCGGCCAACAGGAGTCTTCTCTTCATGGCAGTTGGTCCTGGTCAAAAGAAGGCCGCAGCCTTGTAGCCAAGGCAATATAGGGTGAAGCGCCGGATTGGCCATCCCTCCGAGGAGGTAGTTCTGTGGCGCAGCGCACCTAATGTCCCAGCTATTGGGACAGGAATCGACCCCACTACCGTCATTCGCCCCAGTACCACTCGGGCGTCAGCTTCAGAAATACAGAAGTCATTCAGAATCGTCGCCCGACTGGGAAAAAAAGCGCAACATGTACGCTGCGGGCGAGCGTCAATTGTTGGTGGCCATTCGCCCTTGTATAGCGCTTTGAGGATCCTGCATCGAGTCCATATATGGGCGAAGGTATGATTGCGTCCGACAGTAGAATCGCCCACCAGCGTCTACAACGGAGGCAGTAGGGATGGAAAGCAAGAGGCCCGGACATGATCGGAACTGTAGTGGTGAGAGCGGCACGCGATGCCGATTGGGCAGTCGCAGCATGCGGCAGGAAGGATTCATATTTGTCGCGCGCTGTGGCCATCGAAGCAGGGTTTAGGCATGCGATGAAGCATGAGGCGCTTCTCTGCATTCGCGGCAAAGCGTGCCCAGACTTCGGTGGCTATGTATCAGCGCCACTTCGGGAGTAGGACTGTGCCATACCAGCCATCAAAGAAGTCCCCAGCGCCTGCTGAGCCTGCCAAGGTCGCTTCCACCCCCACCACGGAAGCAACAAAGCGCGGCGTAAGGGGGACTGACCTAGAGAGTGAAAAGCTCATCCGGCAAACTAAGCGAGCCGTTCTGGCGAGTCGTGAGCTGATGGAGCGAGTGAACGGTCGGAAGGGTGACACCGGGCCTCCTGCAATTGGACCTTCAGATGTTCCTCCGGATACCACGCGGTGATTGCGCGATACCTTGGCTTGACCTCCACCGCCACGCCAAAAAAAAGAAAGCCGCTGCTGGCCGACGGGATGACTGCGAAGCCGTCGCCGATCTGTTGCGAGTCGGATCCCCATACCTCAGGCACCACACGCCCATGTCGGACGGCGCCTGATACCAGCGCCCCCCCCCCGCAGCACGCCGAGACTGTATCCAAGGAGACAAGTCATGCCAGGCAAAGACGCTCATGTTGTACCGCCCGGAAACCGCTGGGCCGTTGTGGCTGATGGCGGGCACGGGCGCTAAGCATTCCCCAAGCAGGCGGAGGTAATTACCTCCGGCACAAAGAAGGCCAAGCAGCGGCAGGTCGAACTCTTCATCCATGGCCGCGACGGCCAGATTCGAGAGCGCAACACATTCGGCCCCGACCCACGCGACATCAAGGGGGAAGGGGGGCTGCACTCTTCAGGAGCAGGCATGCGGCTAGCTGACTTCATTTTGCTGGACATGGAGCACATTTTGGCGGAATGGAGGGCTTTGCCACTACGTTGCTGCCGGCTGCACGGAACCTGAACTCTCTCGCCCTACGCGACAGCGCCCCACAAATCCTCCAGGCCATCGCCAGGGATCTATCAACCTCGCAAACGCAGGATGCTCAGCGCAAAAAGTCACTGGGGCGAGCCCCCACACTACCCAACGCGCCGGAAACTGCAGCGCAGACGCACGCCATCATGCGGGCGCGTTATGGCTTCAGCATTAACCAACTGGTCGCCGAGTACCGAGCTCTTCTCGCCAGCGTGCTGCGTCTGTGGATAGACGAGTTTGAGTTCGTCGCTGCCGATCTGGACGACATGGTCCGGTTCAACGAAGCGATCGATCAGGCAGTCGCAGAATCAGTAAATTTTTTCGATGTGGAAGTCTCGCAATATACTGCTCGGGATGCTTCCCGCTGAGCAGAGGCCCAGATCAGGAAGACAACAACCCGCGCGGCCTCGGGCTCGGACTGTATATCGCAAGCGAGATTGCCAAAGCCCATCACGGAACAATCGACACCCGGTCCGACCAGACCGAAACCGCATTTGACGTGCGTCTACCGCGTCGTGGGTAGCCGCCTCAACGAAGGCCTGAGTCAGCAAGCAGCTTCCTTCTTCCGGCGCGCAATGGCCGCCAGCGAAGCTGAATTGACGTTGGAATGTCCTTACGACGTGCTCGCGAGCGACGGCTCATGGCCGGGTGCGGCCCGACGCCAAGTGCAACCGTTTGTACCTCCTGGACCGGCCCGCGTAGGGCCTTAGCCGATCTCCAGTGACCCTTCGACTCATTGCAGACTCAACTGCCGCTTTTAAGCGTAGAGCGACCATCCGGTCGACTGAATCCGCGCGTAACTGTCCAAATGTTCTAATATCAAGGACTTACAAAAATCCGCCAAGTCTGAGGTTGTTGTTTCGGAGCTGAAACGTTTTTGCTAATTTTCGTTCGCCGGGATCTCCGCCTCGCGCAGATAGTGCCCGCTCATAAGCCTTCCTTCAACCTTGGTACGCAATCTGCATGCAACGCGATGGTCCTCCGCCGTCGGCGATGACGTACAGAGCCTAGGCCGAATTCGTCAGGGAACGGGCGAATCCCTAACCTAGTCATTGCGTTCCCGCATTTATGAGGAGACCGGTAATGATAAAGACCTCGCTATGCGTGCTTGCCTGCACCGTCTCCCTTGCAGCGCTAGCAGAGCCGCCGAAGATTGCGAGCGGCATCGTTGCTGATGGCGATGGCATGACGCTCTATACTTTCGACCGGGATACAGTGCCGGGCAAGAGCGCCTGCACCGGCAGTTGCTCGGCCAACTGGCCGGCTGCGCTCGCAGACTCGAATGACAAGCCGAGCGGCGAATGGGGTTTCATCGCCGCCGATCAAGACAGACATCAGTGGACTTATAAGGGGCGTCCGCTCTATCGCTTCTCCGGCGACAAGCAGCCTGGCCAGAAGAATGGCGACGGTTTCGGAGGCGTCTGGCACATCGTAAAGCCCTAGAGGGTACCGCCGAAGCAATTCGGTCAGGCACGATCTTGCCGCTTGGAGGTGGGGCTTGCGGCTCGGTTCTTGCGTCGGCCGATGTGCACGCCAAGCAGGAGCTCTCGATGTTTCAACACGTTGAAGAGCAGGTGCAGGCTGGAGTCGGGTGGCTTCGGCTGCTGGTGGAAACGCTTGGGGCGCTCATCATCGCCGCCGGCGTGGTGGTCGCCGTCATCGGCATTGTGCGCTACGCCGTTTTCAAGCGTGGCGGCGCCTTCACGCCAATTCGCCTGTCCTTCGCGCGTTACCTGACGCTGGCACTGGAACTGCAACTAGCGGCGGACATTCTCTCCACCTCGGTCGCGCCGACCTGGGACCGGATCGCCAAGCTAGCCGCCATCGCCGTGATCCGGACCGCGCTCAATTTTTTCCTCAGCATGGAAATGAAGGATGAAAGGGCCAGCAACGAGCCGGCGCTGGAGCAGCATGCCGAAGAACTTCCGACGGAACAGAGAGACCAGCCCCAATGAGCGGACCGCGGCGGCGATGTTGCGTTGACCGGTTGGATCGGACCGTGAAGCGCCGGCCGCAGCGACTTCCCGAATCTGACGATACAGAATCCGCTGTGCCCCTAACGGGCAATGCGCCGTGATTGCGTTGCGCTGGGGATAGGACGGAGTGTGATGGAGATCGGCACTTAGGAGTCATGGAGCACGTGTCGGCCTGCCTGGGCATGGCTCCCGGTTCGGCGCATCGCCTATAGGTCGAGATGTTTTCTATGTCAACCTTTTCAAGGTGCTCGTCGAGGAAGAACAAAGCTGAGTCGCTTATAGACTGCGGAGTCATGCAGCCTTTACGGGCTGCACGGTCCTGATTCTGACCAGCGTCCACATCGAGGAGGCCACTTCAGAACACCCGCACCGGGTTTTTATGGGTTGCTGGGAAGGTTATGTTGAGCGGGAAGGGCGAACGTCTGTCGGCACAGTCAGGCCCTCAGTCGGCCGTCCGCGCGAAAGCCGGGCAGGGGAGCACAGTCGAAATGGGCGGCGGCATACATGGCATTGCACGCCCAGACTTCGTCCCCGTGCTTATCGAAGATGACCCATTTGCCGTCGCTGACGCAGTGCGCGCCAGGGAAGACTTCGTCATAGCCGTTCTCCCCATCCAGCGGGAAGGGCGCGTGCGGCGTGGCCCAGTAGTGGCCGCTCGGTAGGGGCGCGATCGTCTTTGACATGCTCACAAGCTTGGTGTGGGGTTACACAAGGCGTGCTCCGCCTCTGCTATGACGAATCGGAAGCGGTGTCAATCCTGCCACGGCGTAGCGCCGTCTTGTTGCAGCTTCGTGTGGGCTCGCCATCTGTCACCTCCCGCTAGCCGTTGCAATTTCCATGGCACGATACCTTCAATTTGTGGCCCGCGCCTGCTGCGTCGGTGTCATCAATGTGATCGTCGCTATCATCTCCCGGCGAGTATATCTGCTTAATGTCGCGGAAGCCGGCAGAGCCGCGAGGATGAGAAGCCTGCGGCAAAGACTTTGATCCGCTGCGAGAAGTCGCCTTCACAACCGGCGCAGTTCCGCGGACACAGTGGATGCCGACGAACTGCTTCGGGCTCGTTGCAGGGAGTCTTGAGGCTGGTGCTCACGCCTTCCGCCGCTGTCCTTCAACGCCAGGGAAGCCACGGCGGATGCGGGGTTGGAATGGTTACTGAGGTGTGTCGCCCCGCTTCTTGAGCGCCGCCGCCACCCGTTTGTTCAGGCCCAACCGGTAGAGTGTTGCACCCACTTGCATAAACAAAGCCCGTTCGTGTCCAGTTCCGCTCGCGCGAACATAGAGTGCGTTGCGGATGACATCAGGGCGCGGGAACCGCGGCTTTGGTAAGCCGCGACTGATTATGGCTTTCGCAGCCGTCCGTTTCGGCCAGGTCGAATGGCCGCACTGAACTTAGTCCATTGAAGCTGGTGGTCGGGGAAGTGCGACGCCGCAGTTCCAACGAGCACCAGGCTCATCTATCTCCAGTCGACACGGCCTTCTTCGTGTGGTGTGGCATCACGAAGCCTTGCGCCGGCTCGTCGATCGCGATGGCATGAACCATTGGAGCGTAGACCGGCGTGACGTCGCCGAAGATCGTCGCGAACGACACATCGGCTGCGTCGCGGCCAGTGCCGATCCGCACGAAACCCATCGGAATGCCGGTTCTGGACGGATCGACGATGTACCAGCGTTCGCCGACATAGACTTCGACATAGGCGTGGAAATCGGGCGGACCCAGCGAGGGGTCCGCGCCGTAATCCGTGCCGGTGGTGAACCGCGCCGGGATGTTGACTGCACGGCAAAGCGCAATCATCAGGTGCGAGAAATCACGGCATACGCCGGCACGCTCAGTCAGCGTTTCGACGGCCGAGGTCCGCTCATTGGATGCGTTCGCAGTGTAGGTAAGCTGCTGCCGCACCCATTCCATGATGGCCTGTACGCGCTGATAACCCTGGGGGAGGCTACCAAACTCTTTCATCGCCAGTCGCAATAATTTGTCAGACTCGCAATAGCGGCTGGGATAGATATAAGCCAACGCCTCCAGTGGCAACCGATGGATCGGGATCTCCTGCAACTGATCGGGATCGGCCTGATGGTGCCGCAGGTCGATCGTGGCCCGGTACGATACCGCCAGGTCCCCAGGTTGGCCGCGCAATCGCATGTAGCGGTTGCACGTCTGCGTATCAGTTTGGATTTCAGCCTCGATTGGCTGGCTCAGCCACAGGTGCTCGCACGACACCAACTGGCATTGCGTGTGCGCGGCATGGATATTGAAGATAAAGTCGGCGCCTGGGGTATCGATGTGGTACGCCAGATCGATGTGCAACTCGATACGCACCCTGGTCGAGCAGGAGGTACTCATACCGGACACCTGCATTGCGGCAGATCCGGCAAGCGCGCTGCTGCACAATGGATGAAGTGCAGCTTGGCGACGGCACGCCGGGGCAGGACAAACGGATAGAAATCGTGCTGGCCCATCGCGCGCGACATCTCGTTCATCACGCCGGTGATCCGGATCCACCGGTGAAGCATTTCAAGGAACGCGTTCCCGTCGGGGTCTTTAGCCCACCACAGGTCAGGTACGCCGAAGGACTCAGTCTCACCATCCACCTGCAACGGCGCAATGCCGAAGCTGATAGCGGTATCGAGCGTGTCGCGAAGATGCAGATAGTGCGCCCAGCTTTCCGCCCAGTCCTCGAATGGATGGACACTCGCATAGGCGCTGACGAAATGCTGCGCCCAATCGGCCGGCGGGCCATGTTGATAGCTGTTCTTCAGTGCCGCCGCGTAGTCCTTCCGGTCGTCGCCAAAGATGCGCCGGCAGGCACCCTGCCAGTTGCTTCCCACGATCAGCCGCCACCAGTAGTAGTGGCCGACCTCGTGGCGGAAGTGACCGAGCAGCGTGCGGTAAGGCTCGTGCATCGCGACGCGGGCGCGCTCGCGAAACACGTCATCGGCCTCTTCCAGGTCGATGGTGATAATCCCGCACGTGTGTCCCGTCAGCACACGCGGTTGTCCGGGGAACCGACGCAGGAAGTCGTAGGCAAGTCCCCTGTCGCGGTCTTCCGTTACCTTGGATTTGACCGGCAAGCCAAGCCCGATGAGCTGTGACACCAGCCTGCGCTTGGCTCTTTCCAAGTTCTTCCACAGCGGAAAATTCTCGCTGCAGGACAAGTCCGGAATGGTACGGTTGAGCCGGCAGGCCTTACACAAGCTCGTACACCCCGTGTCGTCGTCGGGCTCGATCAGCCAGTTGCAGGACGCGGCGGTGGTGAAGTTGCCACAGCGGCGGTACAGCAGCGCGCTTGCCGCGTCATTGTTGACGATGCGCCAGGTGTCTGGTTCCGTCCCTGCTTGCAAGGGATACAAGCACCCCAACGATGGCGCATAGCCGAGCGGGGCTTCGCATGCTAGGCAGCGGTTGTTCCGGAAGAAGACTTGCTGTCCGCACGTGCACTGATACGCGCGAGGGGTCGCGACGGCGTGGGCGGCTCTCACGGAGGGCAGAGGCAGGTCGTTCAAAGTATTTGTCGGCCCCCCGGTTACTGCCGGCGTTCCGGAAACGCCGCAGGGTCGTCCTGATGTGCAGGTTGCGAAGTCAAAACAACGCAGGACCAGTAGGGGACCCGCTGAAAATACTAGAGACCTGCCATGCTCTGACCGGGGACCAGGCCATCGATGATTTGCTCTCCCGTTCTGACCGCCGCCCGCTTCGCGAGGCCCAGGCTTTCCCATTGTTCCGCGACCAGGGAAAAGACCTTCCCGCTCCCAGCGGCTGGTTCCTCGCCTTCGCGACAGATTACGACGGAGGCGCTATAGGAGCGGTCAGGCCGCCGCTCATGCCACTCGCGGGGCGGATCATAGCGGTAGACCAGCGGATAAAGGTCGAAACCCTTGTAGTTGGCGCTCGGCGAATTGTCCATTGTCATCTCCGTTGGACGGTTCTCTCACTGTACGCCTTTGCGCCCTGGCACGCAGGATTGCTTGAACTGCAATACGTCAGGCGCGCGGCGAACAGCCGCAGCGTTGAAGTCGTTCGTCGCTACCGCGCGTTGCGGAACCCTCTACCAGGTGGCTTCGGCAATCCCATAGACAAAGGCATACAGATTTTCCAGCGTGGGTTCGCTGGTGCGAAGCCATTGCTGACAGAACGCCGCGCATGCTTCATCCGAAAACTTCTGACCGCTCGCAACGTCGTGCAGCCGTCGCGCCCACGCCCGGGGGTTTTCACCATCTGACGCCTGGCTTAACGGGATCAGTAACGCCGCGACCGCGCTGATACGCTCGCTCCGCCTGCTTCGCCCACTGGCTGGAAAGCCCGCTGCAGCGAACCTCTACCTCTTCGATGCGCATCACATGCCTCATTGGAGGATCTTTCGATCACGATTTTGTACGGGAAACCCGGACTGACGAGCACGTGCTGTTTGTCAGCCACTCCGCGCTCCCGCGGAGCATCAGTGCGCTGTCGTCCAGGACTTCAGATGAACCGCTGAGTTCGATCCTGGGAACTTCGGGAAACAAGACCGAAACCAGCTCGTCGGCAACCTGATGGGAATCGAAGGGGCCAAAGCGATAGACCGATGCGCCATCGACCTCGGCAAAACACCATCCGCCATCCAATGCCGGAAAGAGAATCACGCTGTGACCTGTGAGCTGGCTAGCCATATAACCCCCCATATCTCCTGCGCACCCATGTGCTCGACTTCCGCGCACGCTCGCAGGACAGAAACGACGAACTCACATTAGGAGCTCATCTGCGACATGTCGGTACGCTATCGTGCAAGTTGTGCAATATTTGCGTGTGCGAAGGATCCGATCGGCCACTTTGCATCTCCAAGGGGCGCGTGACGCACCCATCCCTTCGGATGGAAGGTATATATTGGAATGCGCTGCTTGGATGTCTTTGGCCTGTCTCCCGTTTTGCCATCGACCGCGATCGCCAAAGGAAGCGAGATATGCTGCCCTTGGAAGCCTTGCGAGGGAACCATCTCTTGTCCGTTCTGCCAGATGCGGACTGGTCCCGTCTGGCAGTAAAACTTATGCCCGTTGACCTTCCGCTGGGCCGAGCCATCTACGAGTCAGGCGACCGCCTGGACTATGCTTTTTTCCCCACCACGTCGATCGTGTCGTTGCTGTATGTCATGGAGAACGGCTCGTCGGCCGAGATCGCCATCGTGGGAAATGAAGGCGTCGTCGGAATCGCCCTCTTCATGGGCGGAGAAACCATGCCGAGCCGCGCGATTGTGCAGAGTGCGGGAGCGGGCTTTATGCTCGACCGTACCGCAATGAAAGCGGAATTCAACCGTGGCGGGCCAATGCAACGGCTGCTCCTGCGCTATACGCAGGCACTGATTACACAAATGGCACAGACCGCTGTCTGTAACCGGCATCACTCCATTGACCAGCAGCTTTGCCGCTGGCTCCTGCTGAGCCTGGACCGTTTACCCACCAACAAGCTTCGCATGACGCAAGAGCTGATTGCCAACATGCTGGGCGTGCGAAGGGCGGGCGTGACCGAGGCAGCGCTGAAATTGCAAGAGGCTGGCCTGATTCACTATCACCACGGTTGCATCGACGTGCTGGACCGGCCTGGACTGGAGGCTCGCGTGTGCGAGTGCTACACCGTTGTCAAGCACGAGTTCGACCGCCTCCTTCCCAACTTGCAGGCGATCTGAGGGATTCGAAAGCGCTCTCCTGATTTCGACGCGCCGCTCCGATTCGAAGAGCGAGTAGCACGTGCTTGCGCTGTAGTTTGCCTTAGTCACGGCGTTGGCTTGCGCGACGTGGAGTCTACATGTTTCACTTCGTATATGGATGGAATGCAGTGAGCTAATGCTGAAAGCTCGGCTTATGCGTCGGAGCACCTGCGGCGCGAGGGCTACGAATTCTCGCTTCGGTCGGGCTATCCGACTGACATGACCCGGACAAGAAGGGGCCGGTGTAGGGACAGAGGGGGCAGAGCTGTCGTTCAAGTGTCCGCGCAAACGTCTGGCCCATCATCTGGCCGGAACCGGTCCTCGAAACAACGCGAGGTCCCCTCGCGCAGTCGACACCACTTCTAATGGGCTGTGGCATGGTTGGCAGTGCACCCCAGACTTCAACGTCGTCCTTATAGAACATGCCCATTTGCTGCGCTGACGCAATGCGCGCCGGGAAGACTTCATCGTAGCCGTTTGCAGTGTCCAACGAAAAGGGCTACGTAGTGCCCCCTCGGCAGGCGCGCAATCACGTTTGGCATGGCCATCCGGGGTTACACACGGCGCAGTTTCACCCCCCACTGCCATGGCATAGCACAGGTTTGCGGCACTTTCGTGCAGGAGCGCGCACGGTGAGCCGTTGCTCTCGGCCGGAAGAAACTTCCTGCACTTCGGCTGCAGTAGTGGTGGTGAGCGCGGCGCCGCCGCAATCTATACGCTTGTTGCGACAGCCAAACTAACGGTCTCGATCCCGAGCTTACCTGTGACATGTCATTGCTCGCATTGCCGAGCACCCCTTCAATCGTGTCAGCGAATGACTGCCATGGGCCGTGGCTGATCAGCTTCGCTAGAGCGAAGCCTAAAAGGTGTTGACGGTCGGACGCTCGTAAGCGCCCGGTGAACCCGTCTTGACGGGGCTACTCACGGAGGACGGAGGCAGTCCAGCGATGTGGCAGGAGCTCCGCGATGTCGGCGGTCTTCTGGGTTGGCAGTCGCGTAAGCACGTCTTTCAGGTAGGCGTAGGGGTCATGCCATTGAGCTTCGCCGACTGGATCAGACTCATGACTGCGGCTGCGCGCTGGCCAGCGCGCAGCGAACCCGCGAACAGCCAGTTCGATCTTTTATGAAAGGGCTTTCATAACAGGGCCGGCTGGCTGTTCTGCGACACCGTGGCTGGCGCCAACGCATCGGCCAACTTGTATTCCCTGGTGGAAACTTGCAAGGCCCACAAGGTCGATCCGTATCCATATCTCGTTGCGGTGTTCAAAGCTCTGCCTCTGGCAGTGACCGCCGACGACTACGAGGCCCTACTTCCTTGGAACCTCATGCCGTCGTCGATGGCCGTCTAACATCAAGCCGACTCGGGCTGCAAGACGCTGTCAAATAACCGCTTACGAAGGAACTGTTAAGTTGATTCTAGCGCTTCGACTGGCCAAGGGCCGCTTACCTGTGTGAAGGTGATGGTCGAGTGTCCGCGCGTCCATGGAGTCGAATGGCGTTTCCTGGCCGGTAGCAGCTCGTCCCCTTGACGATTAACTCAGGTCCTTATCTGCGGAGACGCAAGTCAGCGCAGTACGCGATAAGTCGACTGCACCAGGCCTGATGGAAAGTGCCGGCTCGATTCGAGCGCCAGACTTACGTCGTGCAGCAGGGCGCCGAACAAAGGTCTGCCGGTCCCGATCAAGACCGGCACGGTGGTGACGACCAGGTCGGCGATCAGTCCATCGCGCAGGAATGACTGGACCAACTGACCGCCATCGACGTACACACGACGTACTCCCGTGGCCTCCAGTTGCGACATCGTATCCGCGGGCGTGCGATCCGAGAAGCGCACCTTTCCCTGGAGCGTTTCTGGCACTGGCGTGCCTGCCAGCTTTCGGGACAGCACCAGCACGGGCTTGTCGTAAGCCCATTCGCCCATGGTGAGGACTTTCTCGTAGCAACCCCGGCCCATGACGATCGTGTCCTTGTCGGCGATGAAGTCCGGATAGCCATGGTCTTCGGCCGGGTCATCCCGCTCCAGAAGCCATCCGATGTCGCCATCGGGTCGGGCGATAAAGCCGTCAAGGCTGGTAGCAATAAAGACGTGTCCAGTAATCATTGTTAGTGCCTGTGAGTTGTCGCTTCCCGACCCCTTTCGGCCATTCGGCCCGTCGCCGTCCCGACGGCGGATCTCAAGCTACAACGGTCACGAGGTAAGCGTCCGCCCAGTACCGTCTAGACGTTGAAGTTCCCCACCGAACGACAGACGGGGGACCTATGTCAGAATCCGCTAGTGATCAGGATGGTTACCGTAAGGGGCCAAGGCGACGCTTCTCAACAGAGCACGCCAGATGGTAAAGACGCTGGTGTCGTCAGCAATGTCGCCGCGTCCGAGTAGACCGTATGGGCACGCTCAGTACTGGAGAATCGATGGGCGGAGTGATTCGCTAGGCTCCCCCGGTGGAGTCTGTGTTATCTCCGCCTGGGCGCAGGCTCGAACGCCCCCTCGGCTAGTGCAACACCAAGCCGTAGTCTGGAATGGTCATTTAGCACCTTCACGATCAGCGCTCGATACTCTCGCTGGGCAGACACTGAGCCTCGCAGAGCGTCCAAGAGCTGGAGTGCCATGGTGACCTCATGACCGTCCGCGCGCAGCTCTCGCACAAGGGCAATCTGGCGGCGAATCCGTTGGCGTCCCTCCGTGATATGCCGGGTGCTCATTTCGAGATCCCGAAGCTCCGTCTTAACGTCAAGCACATGACTTCTCCCGACTGAATCCCCCCCTAAGAATAGGACGTTGCATAGACGTCTCGCTGAAGGGAATTGGTTGCCTGCCGGAAGACGGGCTGGCTGAGATAACTGCCTGGCGGCCTGCCTAGCAACGTGCGCCCAACGACACATCGCATGTCGGGCAGAACCCGATAGTCATCCATGCCAGAGGCGGCAGAGATTGGCAACATCAACGTTTTAGGTGAGGTGTCCGGCAATGAAACACACACGCTTACGGGACCACCTCTCTGCATTGTTGCTCGATAACACTGCGCCGCATAGGCGCTGGAAGCTGCATCAGAACAGTGTCCGTGAGACGGTAGCGCGAAGCCGCCGGCTCGTGAGGGCAAGTATGGCTCTGCTATCGGAGATTGGGTGGTACGGTCCGAAGCAGTGGTTGCAGTCGTGATCGGGGCCGCGCCAAGCCGGGAGGAGCTGAGCGACCGTCGGCGCCGGGTTGGATAACCCAGCTTCGTCCGAAATGCGCCAGTGCCGAACAGACAGTCACGTGCCTACGCTAGAATCAAATTAACCAGTTCCTTCTAGCGCGAGGGAGGCCTCGAATGCAGTTACTCCTTAAATGGCTCCAGTCCGAACGCCTAACAAGACTCGACAGCCATATTGCCGAGTCGCGCAGCCGAGTCCGCGAGCAGATTGGGCGCGTAAGAGAAGCAAAACTCCATGATGGAGACGTTGGACTAGCTCTGCTTGCACTTCGCTATATGCGCCACAGCCACTCGGAGCTTCTGCTCCTCCGGCGGCGGATCCTCTGGGAGTAGCAAACGCTGATCGAGTATCGATCAGCGCGGCCGAAGCACAAGCTGGCGCGCATGGTCTACTTCATGCTGACCCGCGGCGAGGCCTTCGTCGATCAAGGCCAGCAGCGCTACGAGGAACAGCAGCGCCAGCGCAGCATCGCCGCGCTCAAACGCCGCGCCGCCGCGCTCGGCTTCCAACTCAATCCCGTGGCGGTGGCCCCTGAACCCAACCGCCCTCAGTCTGGTTTCTCATGAGTCTGTGGCAAAACGGGGCGGTCGCCTGCACGGGAGCCGCAATCCCCCGCTTGAACTCAAACGTAGGCTGGCAGAAGCTGCGTGCGTGCCAGGCGTGTCTTTTTCAAAGCTAGCGCTGGAACACGGCCTGAACGTGAACATGGTCTTTCGCTGGCGTCGCATGTATAGAGCAGGCGATTTCGGCCCGCCTAAGGTTGTGAACGACCCACTGCTGTTGCCCGTCATGGTTGAGGCACCCGCAGTCGAAGGATCGGTCGAGGTGCCTCCTGCAGGGAACCAATGTGATCAGCCGGAAGCATCGCCCACCGGAGTCATACGGTTGCAACTGGCCAAGGGACAAGTGAGCATTGAAGGCCGGTCCGATCCGGAAGTCCTGCGCACGGTGGTGCAATGCCTGAGCCAATGATGGGACCGCCGGAAGAGCTACAGTCTCTCAAGCAGACTTAGGACGGCATCCTTCGGTTGAAACCGATGGGCCGTGGTTCCTTGGATAGCTGCCTTGTCCAGGCCACGTCGCATCATTTCGACATCCGCCGCGGCGTAGCGATGCTGAGGCAAACGTGGCGATCTGCTCAAGTGCCTGTATTGGCGCGATGGCGGACTGTGCTTGTTTGCCAAACGGCTGGAATGGGGGCGCTTCGCATGGCCGCGCGCCGAAGGTGGGGTAGTAGCTTTGACGAGCGCGCAACTTGGCCTACTGCTGAAGGGATTCGATTGGCGGCAGCCCATCGATGCCGCCCGTCCTTGCAGTGCTTTGCAAAAGTCTGTGACAACGCACGTGAGGGGAGATGCGGGCGCGTAAACTGCCTGCATGAACTCCAGCGACGCTTCGCTTCCGGACGACATCGACGCCTTGAAGGCGCTCCTGCTCGCGCGCGAAGCGGCGCCGCGCGAGCGTGACAGCGACCTGGAAGATCTGCGCGACAGCGTCGCGACGCTTCAGAGGACTCTCTCGGACCGAGCGCTGGAAATAGAGAGCCTGAAGCTGTGGATCGCCAAGCTCCAGCGAATGCAGTTCGGGCGCAAGTCCGAGAAGATCGATCGCCAGATCGAGCAACTGGAATTGCGCCTTGAGGATCTGCAGGCCAACGAAGGCACGACGGCTCTCGAGGCGCGCTGCGGCTCTGACTGACCTGCCGAATGGTCATGAGCATGTGCGCGTCTGATCTCCGCTGACGCAAGCTCGGACAGATGTGCGCTTCCCGTCGTGGGACCGTGACTGATTGCGGAAACACAATTATCTGCGCCAGACTGGCTGTACAGAGCAAGCAGCCGGGGATGATCATGACTTCTCGAAATATCCACGTCATGCCGGATCACGATCGAGGCTGGGCTGTAACCGTGGAAGGCCCGAACGGTGCCACCGTCCTGTTCCCAACGGAAGCCGAGGCAATCGCTGCTGGCACGGACGCGGCGAAGCAGGACAGAGTCGAGCTCTTCATCCATGACCGTGATGGCCGGATCCGTGAGCGCAATTCCTTCGATCCTGTGAAGCACTGCCAATCATGACGACGCGGATCCTGTGGGTGAGCCGCGCCGCCTCCATGGCGCAGTCCTGTCCACTAGCAGGATCGGCCGATGACTCGCCCGCATCCGCGCTGGGGCGCGAGCAACGCGAGGCGGAAGGGTCCGGTCGCGACTCCAGGGACAGGGACCCTCACGCCTGGAGCCATACGAAGATATGGGTTGGACGAAATAATTCCCTTTGCCGAAGACTAAGCGCGTATGCTGGGGTTGCCAACCGGCAAGCAATGGAGCAGGAATTTCTCATGGCAAAAAGCCAACTACGCGGCAACCGTGAAGCGAAAAAGCCGAAGCAACCCAGGAAGCCTTCCGTTCCGGCAACCCCGTTCAGCAAGATTCAGTCGCGGGTTCGGAACGACGGTCTCGACAAGAGGAAGCCGTAAGCTTCCCCGGCAAGGCGCAAAATCACCGCAGGGCGATACCTCTGAATTCAACGAATGCCGACCGATGAGGGAGGCACACCATGATCCACGCTGACACAGGCCCTGCATTCCGAGGCCTGCCACTTACCGCCGAGCAAGACTCGGAGGTTCGCCACTATCGGAACAGAAAAATGAGGCTTGGCAAGCCATGGGATACCCCGGAACTACGCGGAATGCTCGAAGACATGTTGCTGCCTCCGAAGACCGAGGACGGTGGCAGGGAAGATGTTCTTCTGGGGCCGTCGGCTGCCGCGGAACGTGCGGCATCGTTTGTCGACGACGCCATGGAACCGATTGCGGCATACGAGGATTGGAATGCCGCCATGGAAATCGAGGGGATGAAAGGCGAGGCGCGCTGATGCCGCTTACCAGGTGGAGATGGCGCTTGTCGTTGCGAGCGGCAGGCCAATCCCGGCAGCCGAGTCGGCCATTGGCTGGATTTCGATAAAGGGCCGCTTCGATTCGACCTTGCCGAATATGGCGGCAAACGGAATATCGGCGGCATCGCGGCCGGTGCCGATGCGCAGCAGGCCAGTCGGAATGGATACCCCCGAGGGGTCGAGCAGGTACCATCCGCCCGACAGGAACACCTCGACCACCGCGTGAAAGTCCGGCGCGCCCATGGCGGGATCTGCGCCATAGTCCACGCTGCTGGACATACGGGCGGGAATACTCAGGGCGCGGCAGATCGCGATCATCAGGTGGGAAAAATCCCGGCATACGCCGGTGCGCTCGACAATCGTATCGATCGCCGAGGTGCGCTCATTGGTGGATCGCGAAAGAAAGCGCACATGGTTGCGCACCCACTCCCGAATCGCATACACGCGCGAATAGCCGGGGCGCATGCCGCCAAACTCGCGCATGGCGAACTCCATCATGCGGTCGGATTCGCAATACCGGCTCGGCGCGAGGTACGAAAGGACCTCGAAGGGGAGTTCGGCGACGGGTACCTCCGTGAGTGACATACCATCGTCCAGGCGATGATCGATGTCCACCACAGCTTCATAGCGGATGGCCAGCGGGCCCTTGTTCGCACGTATCCTGAGCAGGCGGTTGCAGAGTGGATCCGTGTAGCGAGCGGCGTCAACCGGTGGCGTGAGCGCCAGACGCTCTGAGACAACGGACTGTCTTGCGGTCTTCGCAGCTTCGACAATCAACAGAAAGTCTCCTGTAGGATCCAGGATCTCATAGGACAGGTTTACCGAGTACCGAAGACGGTTCATTGCTGACCTTGTGTCGACATGGGGGCGGAGACGGTGCCGGCCGCGTGAACGGCTCTGGCCATAATCTCAGTGTAGCGCCGGAAGCCGACGGCAGGTCCGCGTCAGCGGGCACCGAGGTGCGGCGCAGCGCCTGCCTGATCAATTTGTAAGCGGGTTAGGACGGTGTGCATCGCCCCCCTATACTGATAGGCAGAGCGTTTTCAGTAGCCATGCGCTTCTGGTTCGCCTATCACTCGTTCCCGGGCCTTCCCCCTCGATGACGTCTTAGGGCTGGTGACTCCTGAAGTCACTCACGGGGATCCCTGGAAAATTCATGCAAGATGCCGCGCGGCGACCGCCGTTCGCTCAGTCCCCCAGTAGTCAAGTCAGTCAGTCTTTCGCCGGGATCGATGCAACCGATGTCTGGCGAGGGAGACGCTTCTCCGCAAGACCGGTTGCAAAGGCTCTTCCGCGTTTCAGACTGGCGGAGCCAACCTTTCATCGTGATGACGATGCCGTAACAATTTCCAGCAATGCGATATGGGTGGAAATGATTACCCGTTGGCAATGGAAGATCAGTGCCCGCGACGGTGACAATTTTTCAACACTGCTGTCGCTAAGCCAGCCTGGCAAGCGATGAAGGAAGATATCGTGCCGAAAGAATCTGCAGAGACCACTTACCGGACCATACATGTCACACGCCTTCTACGAGACCGCCAGGTGGGCAGGCCGCCGAAGGGAAAAAACCAGCGATTCGGAGTCATGCGATTGGCAGCGTCCCGGTGGCATCAGGCAATTACGCTGCTGATTGACTGGGATCGTGCTGTCAACGAAGGCTGGCCAGACCTGCGGTCACCGTCCTGCACCCGCACCAGGGCCATCAGGAGCATGGGCCGCAGTCATCAAGCAAGCATCCGCCGGCTCGCCGGAAATGGAAACTGAGATTGCGTGAGGTAATTTCATGCGTACGCTGCTGTATTTCAGTCTGAGAGACAAGGCTGCCGCGCGACTGGCACAAGCGCGACTGGGCGATCTGGCCGGCACCCCGGCACTCGTCGCAGGGCCGTGGTTTGTCCAGCGCGACAATCAGCCCGTCGACGGATTGCCGAGGATCGACGTCGGTCAGACCACGTACCGGGAAGAGGCGGCGATCACAGGAATCTTCGTCGGCGCGATCGTCGGCGCGCTTGTCATCTTCAGATACGGCGTTTCCGCCGGCGCCAGTGCCACTGCCGTTGCGTATGTTGGTGCTGTCATGCTTGGCGCCATGATCGGATGGTGGGTCTGCGGATTGGTCGGCGGCAAGATCGGTCGCCTTGCACTGTGGCGGCAGAATGCGCATCTTGCACCGGGCCAATTGCTGATGACCGTCAGTTGCGATTCGCGATCGAAGGAAGCCCTGAAGCAGCTCATCAACGAACTGGGCGGCGTCGGGGTCGACGAGCATAGCGATCTGATGCCGAATTTCAGATGGCTATGACTGCCGCGTCGGGTCGACCGTGTCGATGCGCTCCCGGAAACGTACGTTACGCGGCCTGAACGAGAGGGGGAGCCCGAACTGCCTCCAGGAAGTTTGACGGTCAAATTGCTGGGTGCCTATGGTTGGGCATCGATGCAGCGTTTGACTACGGAGAGGCAGAGGCTCGCGATGACATTGCTAACCTTGTCGCCAAAAATCGGACACGTCCCGGCATAGGCGCGTATGCTCGGTGATGAAAGGAGACCAACATGTCTCAGAACAACGCAATCTACAAAGGCTTCCGGGTATCTGCGCGGGTGCGTCACGCACCCGGTGCAGTCCCCGGCGGCGATTTGGTTCAGCCGCGCTTCCTCGCTACCGTAACGATCACACAAGTTAGTACTGGAATGGGTTCTCGCAGACAGTTGCCACCCATGATCCAGCATTTCGCAAGCGCGCCGCATGCTGCCATCGCGTTGGCCTTGTCGTCAGCCAGGGACGCGATCGACGGCATGTCGACGTTCGTCAAGGCGAGGTAGCCCGTCGGCCGTGTCACAGGCTCAGATCGAAAGAGAAAGGGGAGGCACCATGTCAAGACAGCTCAAGAACAAGGCCGAACTGCGCGCCATGCTTCGTGCGGAACAGGAAAAATTCTCTGAATGCGAGGGCACTTGCTTTGGCGACGTGTTCTGGCATGCCGCGGATGTCGGAGGCTGCAATTGGAATCTGTCAACCATGGAGGGCGGCAGCAGCGCCGCATGCCTGGAGGCGATCCGCCCGTTCGCTAGCCAGCTACGCGAGATGTACAACGTGCCGGACGAAGGAAAGTAGCGAGCTTCGGCTGAAGCAATCCACCTGAAACGCGCCTCTTTGCGGGCATAGGCCGCACTCCTGTTTTTCGTCAGGGGTATGCGTCTGTAGGGGGGAAGTTTTATTCTGAAGAAGGGTTTAAGCGTTTTCGATCAAAGACCGGCTAGCGACTCACCTGCGACTTGGCCTTCGATAATGTGTTCGCCGTGTTGCGTGGCCGCACGCTTCGCTAACCCTAGGTCAGACCAGTGCATATCTGGAACGTGGAACACGCGCGCGCTTGTGCCGCCAGGTGGTTCACCTTCCCGGCAGATGACCACGGACGCACTGTATGAGCGGTCTGGCCGGCGCTCGTGCCATTTTCGAGGTGCGTCGAATTTGTAGACCAACGGGTAGATATCAAAGCCCTTGTAGTTTGCTGCAGGATAGTTGTCCATCGTCACTCCAAGTATGGGTAGGTTCCTGTACGTCGCTTTTCGGAACGTCGTTCGGGTATTCCATCAAGATTTGAGACTATCCACGGTGGCCTTACTTTATGTCTTTTCTGAGTCGCAGCGGAACAACTCATGGAATCGGCTTGTGCCTCTCCAAGGCGATACACGGCTGCGCCTCAAGCCAAGCCATGAATAATATCGACAGCGAACTTTCCATAGTGGACGGCTGCCTGCTCCGCCGCCGTGCGCGTGTAGTAATCATCCTCTTCGTCGAATGATTCACAAAACATTCGATCGTCCCTGTCCGCTGTATAGCGGATGGCCATCATATAACCCCATTTCGGCCCAGGAGCGCCCGTGCGAATAGAATCGCGGGAAGCCTCGAATGCCGCGACATGTATGTACATGCCTCGATATTCCTGGCACAGCCAACTCATTCGTGCCCGCATGGTTGGCGCTCGTCAACCAGCGTATGTCTTAGTTTATTATGACCATCTTTGCAACGGCACATACCATCACCAGTAATGAGGTGGAGTAGGTGACCGCACTCAGCCAATGGAGCGTTCTGCTCGGCATTTCGCTTCGTCGTTGGTACCACCCAAATAACTGCGAGAGGACAAATAAGATAAAACTGGAGAAGTAGATTGCCAACAAACGCTTCCCTCCATAAATGAAAGGCTTTTCTCTACGGTCAGCGGTTCAGCTATCCCGGGTGAGAGATGGCTGGAGAGAAGAGAAGCAGGCTAACCAATGCTGGCTGATGCGTGGATTCGCGCGCTTCGCGTTGCTATGCACGGGGCTACCGCGCTCCAGGTATTCCGGATCAGGGATGTACTCGTCTCCGTGGTTGTCTTGCGGCAATCCACGCCTCAATAAGTGCGGCGCAGCGAGAAGATCAAGGAGACGGCATTGAAGACGCGCGCTCCGTAGAGGCGGACGAGTCAATGCGAGTAGCATGACTGCTTGAAGATCCTGCACAATCAGTTATACGGAGCTTTCCCACCGTAGTCAATGAAACTCTATCGCTCGAATCTGTAAGCGGTCAGACCCAGGGCGGGGTGATGTTGCTCTGCGCACTCGGATCGAAATGACGCTGTCGTGTAAGGAGGGCCGCTCAGGAGCGCCTGTGCTATGGAGTGCGCGGAGCATCGAGGGAACACTTCGGTACCCGCGGCAGGCAGCCTTGCGAACGGGTTCCAGCCGACGTGGCTGGTCGATGGTTTAAGGCAATGTGCGCGTTCGCGAATGCGTAGCTGCCTGGTGCCAGCAGGTTAACGTGTCAGGCTGGCGTCTGCTCGGTCGTGGCCGTTCCACGTCAGGCGCCACGCTATATTTGGGGTCTTCTCCACCAGTCCATGGTCCTGCAGGAGCAGGAGATGGTGGGATAGCCTGGACGGCTCGACATTGCCGAGGGCCTTGCCAAGCTGAAGATCGGTCATCGAGGCCTGGACCTCGGCGCGTAGCGCCAGGAGGATTCTGTCCAACAAAGACTTGTCTCGCTGCATCTTGCACCTCGGATCTTATTGGCTTGCGCCGTGTATTGTTGCTTCGTGGATGGGAGTGCTATGTGGGGCCAAAGGTTGTGCTCTCGTTCGGGCCTGGATGAAGAGGAAGATGACCCCATTCCAAGGTGGCGTCAACAGTGGTCGCTATTTCGGGAGCGCGGAAACGCCGGATTCGCTCAGGACTTGTGACGATAGTTTATGCGACCCTTTGTCAGATCATATGGCGACATTTCGAGCGTGACGCGATCCCCCGCAAGAATACGTATGCGATTCTTCTTAAGCCGCCCGGACGAATATGCCCAAACCTCAAAGCCATTCTCCAAGGTGACGCGAAAGCGGTTATCCGGGAGGACTTCCGAAACCTTTCCGCCAAATTCCACCAGTTCTTCTTTAGCCAAGGATGCTCCTTTCTGTTTCAGTGAATGCCACGCGATGACGTGGAAGGGGTTGTAGCTTGCCGATGCGGGGACGGTTGCAAGCGTATGTGCGCCACTGCGCTTTCCCCTGCGTGGCGGGCGGCTTGCCTGGCCTTGGCTTCGGTATTGTGCGTGGCATGGCGCATCGAGACGTTCGCGACGATTCGTTCAGAGCCGTCCTTGTACTCGGAGATCATGTAGTTCGCGAACCAGACGCCAGGCTCTTGTTGGATGGGGTAAACGGAAACGGTGAACGGAGTAATGCCGGGATTCAAATTGTTGCCTGTTCGGACGGCGCTCGATCCCGGCGGGCGTGTCCTGCGTTCCCATGCGGGGGAGTTACGCGCGTGCCCGGTGATCGGTTGCCATTGCAGAAAGTCAGTGTCGCATCCTGCGCATCATCGCAGGCGGGGAAACTGGCGTGGGATTGACCGTGCTTGCGCTACCCAGCACGCCTGGTACATGCGTGCTGGTTACGGAGCGGACGTGCCGCGGGTCGGAAATGATTGCGGCTGTTTGTTGCCGCGAAAGGTTCGGGTGTACACCCGTGCTGCCGCCGATACTCTTCTAATGATGATGTTTGGCGGACGGCGAATTTGACATCGACGACTGTCGACGGTGGCGAATAGTACCACTTCCGGAGATTTCCTGCCGGGTGGGCTGTCCGGGCAGGTACTGCAGCTCCGGGGCGATTCCATGGAATGCAGGATCCATCAAGCCCGATCACCTTACCGGATCATGCCTCGGTCAGAGGCAGCAGGATGTCGGCATACCAGGCGGAATTCAAGCCCAGGGCTTCGTCCAGTTCAAAGTCCCGGGAGCCCACGTCCAGTCTCGCCGAATGGGTGCCGAGCAGCATCCACGGCAGCGCTCGCGTGGATGCATCGGTCCTGGGCATGCGCATGACCACCGGTGCTCCACTCGTGCCGCGATGCGTCCTCGCATCGGTCAGGAAGTAGCCATGGCCCTGAAAGCGCATGCCGAACGAGGATGAAATGACTGCCTGGCGCACGACTGGCAAATGATGAAGCGTGTCATGGAAGCCCAGCGGGAAGCCGACGATCAGCACCGGAGTGCCTGCTTCGATGAGGTCACGTGGCCGGTAGAGGTGGGCCGGTGTAAAGGCCCGGTAGACCATACTCGACGGCAGAGCGGTGCGGTCGAGTTCAACCACGGCCACGTCGATGCCGCCGCCACCATCAATCCCGTCGCGCCAGACACTCTTGCCGTCGCGATACAGTGGAATTGAGAAGCCGATGGACTCTGCCACGTTGTCCGGATTGACATGCAGCTCTATCTCGATCCGGTCTGGAAAGTGCTTGGTCGGCTCGTCGATCAGCACATGCCGGCTTGTCACAACGAACAGACGCTGCCCTCGCTTGAAGAAAAAGCCAGTGGCGTTTGTCTTTGCTTGTTGATCCTCGAATGTGGCAACGCGCGTGACGGCCAGCAGGATCGATTCGATCATGATTCGGTGGTTACTCCCTGCTTGCTCAACAACATCGTTGGAATGCGCCGGGGTTCAGTGACTGCCAATTCGATCGCCGTCCTTGCATGAAAAAATCGTGCTGGTGTTGGCACCCATCCACTACAGACTTGCGTTCAAGGCGCTACCTTCGCCTGTCTCTTCGCTCAACACCCGCGACCAGCCTTGTGGACCGTTGTCCTTTGCTTCGCGGTAGCGCCAGATCGCGCCACAGTCGGAGCAGCGGAATGTGCTGATAGTGACCGTGGCAGATCGAGGAATCTTACTTCGTCGTGTATCGATGATGTGCAACGCCAGATGTCCAGGGGCATTGGAGGAGGCACGCGCCACTGCAAGACAGTTTGCGCAGAGTAACATACCGATCTCTTGTGCTGGAGGGATCCCACTGTAGCACGCATCGCGGAACAATCCTGCACCCTTTCGCGGACGTCTTCAGCGTATTGCCCTGGTAAGTACGCTTCGATTGCCGCGAGATCTTCATTGACCATCATGCGGCATGCCTGTATAAGAATTAGTGCAGGATCTTCAAGCGTAACCTCGAAGCGTTAGGTACACGCCCCGGCGGCGCCACTTTCTCTCCATGTTTCCTCCTTGATCGTCATGCCTCGCTCGCTTTTTTGGCTAGGCGAGAGTTTTTAGGGAGTCCTCACATGGAAACCGGTACTGTAAAGTGGTTTAACGATTCAAAGGGTTTTGGCTTCATTACGCCTGATGCAGGCGGAAATGACCTGTTCGCCCATTTCTCCGAAATTCAGGGGAACGGGTTCAAGTCGCTTCAGGAAGGCCAGAAAGTGCGCTATGTGGCTGGTGTAGGCCAGAAGGGTCCGGCCGCGACCAAGATCGAACCGATCTAAGTCGACCGTCTACGGTACGCAAGAAGCCCCGCCGGGAAAGCCGGTGGGGCTTTTCCTTTATGGGTTCACCGTGATGGGTCGGGAACAGGTCTTGAAGTCGGAGGCTCCCTCCGAAACTCCACGATCGCCATCTGGCGCAAGCACGACATTCGACCACATCGGCTCGATACCCACATGGTGTCCAACAATCCCGACTTTGAGGCCAAAGCCGCTGATGTCATCGGCCTGTACCTGAACCCGCCGGCGCATGCAGTGGTGTTCTGAGTGGATGAGAAGACCGCGATTCAGGCGCTCCATCGCAAGGACCGGATGCTGCCGCGGTCGCCCGGACGCGCCGAGAGCCATGGCTTCGAATACAGGCGCAACGGCACCCTGAGCCTGTTTGCCGCATTGAACGTCGCCACCGGCGATGTGCTCGGCAAGACCGCGCCACGCCCCATTAGCGCCCGGTTCGTCGCGTTCCTCGCCGAGGTGGTATCGACGCAGCGTGCCGGGCAAGAGATTCACGTGATCTGCGACAACGTGAGCAGCCACAAGACTAATGCTGTTCAAGCGTTTCTGGCTGACCATCCGAGCGTCATGACGCAACCCCCCACGTACTCATCGTGGCTGAATCAGGTCTAGAACTGGTTTGCCCGTATCCAGCGTGACGTCATCACGCGTGCGTGTTCACCAGTACGAAGGACCTCGACAAAATGCTCATGCGCTCCATCCGTCAGTACAACAAGCTGGCCGCTCCGCTGAAATAGAAGTACGCCGATCCAACGCGCCGCATCCGGTGCGATTCTTCTGGTTCAGTGGACTAGCAGTCGTTTTGTTGCTGCTCGTCTCGGATGTTTCGGTGGATCTTTCGCAAGGCACGGAGTGCGTGGGGATCATTCGGTTGTTCCATCGTGGCGTCAACAGATCTCGCTTGATCTGCCAGGGATTCGCACACCGCGGCGCGGGATTGGCCTACGCCAGAGTCTCCCTTGCTTCTGGCTTCGTGACCGCGCATTGTCTTCCGCTCCGATGCGCGATCAGACAGGAAGCTCGCTTCATCTTTACGCACGTGCTCGCTCTTTCCAAGGACCGATACGCTGCCTTGGGGAGAGCCATTAACAATACCGTAGCCATCTGGGCATGCCGAATCTTCAGTGTAAAGTGTCTTGCCACTGCCTTCGCAACGTATTGCATGTGCGGAGGACGCCGTTGCCAGCATCATGCCAAGGAGCGCCGCTCTGATAATTGTCATGTCAATTCTCCTTGGGCGTAGGAATGTGCTTGGCGTGTCGGAGCACGCGATGTTGCTGGAATCAACAATTGACATCCGAAAATGCGACATACCCATCTCGATGGCGTAAGTCAGGTGACTGTAGCATGCAGGCAGTCTGTTGGTCGGTCGCATACCGGCTGAACGATTCCATCAAGCTGGTGCGTCGACCGATGAATCCGCAGCCGGACTCTGACGTTGTCCCACCCGCGCACGGGCGTGCTGGCGCCAGAGGCAACTACAGACCCACTATGGCCTCTGGATCGTGCGCTTAATCTACGACAGCTTCCTGGGCGAAGCAGCCGCTCGAATGTCCGTTTGAGAACTCGATGGAACGACCGCTCAGGCCGGCAAGCGACCGCTGGCCGGCCAAGGTCACTCAACTATACTTCCGTCTGCTCTGCCATTTCGAGCGCGTCGTCCACTTCGATACCAAGATAGCGCACGGTGCTTTCAAGCTTGGTATGCCCGAGAAGCAGTTGAACTGCACGCAGGTTCTTCGTGCGTCGATAGATCAGCGAGGCCTTGGTACGCCGGATCGAATGCGTTCCATAGGCTGAATCGTCCAGGCCGATGGAGGCGACCCACCGGTGGACGATCCGTGCATATTGTCGTGTTGAAAGATGCGGGGATGAATGAAGACGACTCGGAAAGAGGTAATCGCCGAGCTTCAGCCCTCGCGTCCGAATCCAGCATTGAACGCTTTCACGTGCCTGTTCGGTGATCTCGAACTGTACGGGATGATGCGTCTTCTGCTGCATCACCGTTGCACGGGCACCCACCTGGTTGCCGACGCAGATGTCCTGCACGCGCAGGCGAGTCAAATCACACGCGCGAAGCTTACTATCAATGGCAAGGTTGAACAACGCCAGTTCGCGAACGTTTGACGTGAGCTGAAGCCGAGTTCGGATTGCCCATATCTCGTTCAACTTCAGCGGAGGTTTTTGGCCCGTCAACCGACCCTTGTTCCAAGGTATCTGGCGCGTAGATTGGAGGGCAGTTTCCATGATGGTCTCCTTTCGGGTTAAGGGAAACCAAGTCTGCGCCTTCAGCTAGCGAGGGGCCTTCCTGCCTTCGAAGAAGCTTCGCCGGAGGTGGAATTTGGCAGAGCGGTCGCTCGACGGTCTCCGCTCGACCCACTACAGTCACTGGACCGTGCGTTTCGCCAACGGCAGTTTCCGGGCGAAGCGGTCGTCTGAATGGCAAGATCGGGATGATTTTGTTGGTACGGCAATAGGTGGACGCCTCAGGTCGGCTCTGACGAGCTCTCGACCCGCGATTTGTGGGTAGCCAATTGGAGCCTCGGAATGGCTTGCAAGGATGACTTGTCACAATGGATGCGCTTGGCGCATCCCGTTATCCCTTGTTCGGTGGCTGCTTTTCCTGGCGGTCCAGCTCTGAGTAGACATCCTCGATGTCGGTGACCTGGCCTTGGGCGATTTGCACTTGCCGAAGCGCCGAAATCTTGCGTAGGGCGGTGGCCTTGTCGAGCCAGCGCCGAATTCTCTGTTGGGCCCGTTCGTCGCTGAGGCCGAGCGACGAGTCCAGCAGTAGATAGTGATCATCGTCATTGCCATCAGCACTGTCACCGTAAGCGTGCGCGCCATAGACCGAATCATCGATGGCCAGCCAATGCGCGAGGCGATGCTCGTAGGCGTACTTGGCGATCACGTACGTTCTAGCGGTTCCATCCTGGACGGCACCGAAGCGCGGTCTGACCGTCGCCGTGGTATCCACAACGCGCTGTGACAGCGCCGAAGGCAGGTACGCAATGACCACTTCGCGCGGAAGCCTGTCTAACCAGGACGTGGTCAGGACAATCTCGACGTCCGGGTGTGCGCTAAGGAGACCGACGAGGATTGGCGCAAATTCGAAGAGTGGGCGTCCGGAGTCCAGCGTGATGCCGCCTTCCCGGTCGAGGTGGGCACTACCAGCGTGAAGTGTGCCGTCGAAATCAACAAATAGGGTGGGGGCGTGGCGCATAAGGTGCTGTTTGCCGTGGCACAGATCCGCGGACGCTTCAGAAGGAGCCCAGAACGGCCGACAAGGGCGCTCCGAGGAAGGGAAGTGGGTCTCGCCATTGTATTGAAACTGCCAAGGGCATGGATACTCAAACCTGTCGACAAGCACGATGTCCTTTGCGATTCGGCGCCGTACCGCACCAAGCTGATCCTCGCGTCTCTGCGCGCTGGATGGGGGTTTCCATGTGGAAACATGAAATGCCCGTTTTACTTGGAAAACCCACCTTTCGAGGGTGCGCAGTCAATGGCGGGCACTTGCATCGGGGTCTCGGCCTTTCCTTGGACCGAGTCATTTACTGATTGCCTCGCGATCTCGCGACAACTTGTACGCGAAAAAGCGCTGTCCACGACTAAGTCTTCATCCTGGAAAGGCTGTCCCCGACCCGTTACAGTCTCTCGCGGAACGTTCGTCGAGTGGCCGCTTTGTGGCTGGAACAGGCATTCGCCTAGAAGCCGGGCGAAACTTACTATAGTGATGCAAGCCCCGGCGGATCACCATTGGTGGTTGACATCTACCGGTAATATCGGACCAAGACCAGTTATAAAGCGGTTGATGTTCGCACTGTTCTCACGCTCGCACCAACCGCTCTGCTCGTTCAGAGGGTGTACTTGAACATCAGAAGCGGCAGCCAGCGCTGGTATGTTCGACCGTTGATAGGATCGTTCTTGTACCGCTCGTATTCGAGACGAACTCCAAGCTGATAGGCCGGGTTTCCGGCGATCTCCCATAGCGCTTCACCACGCTCGAAAATTTCGGTTCCGTGCTGCTCGCTTCCGGTGACCAGGGACAGTAGATTGAAATGGAGTTTTTGCGAGAAGAGGGAAACCGGTTCCGACATCAAAACCGAACGCCACAGCCACGTCCGCTTGTCGAAGTTTGTGTTGCGGTAGAGCAGACCTGACTCGAAGTACGAAAATCCCGGCACCTTGAAGTTCAGGGAGACGCCATAGTTCTGTGAATGGTAGTTGTCTACACTCGGATAGCTACCCAACTCCCAGCGAGCAATCAACGATACGTCGGAAACAGGACCGAACGATAGGTCATGCCCCGTCACCTTTCCCAACGAAAGCCGTGGGTTCAGAACAAGCAGGCTCTGGAAGTTCTTGCCCTGATCGAACGGAGTACCCACGTTCTTTCCTTGATATGCTTCGGCATCAAAATAGACGTCCCCCCAACTATGTCCGCTGAAGTGCTCGAACTGATAGGACAAGAGTTTTTCGTTGCTCGTGCCATACCCGTAGATCGCATCGGGCTTGGCTTGGTTCGAGGCCATGACGCTAAGGCTGTTGATGGTGAAGTCCGCAGCGGGCGCCGTGCCCGGTAGGACAGTCAGGCTCAAAGCAACCACCATCGCAGCATGCAGTGCATTCATTCGTTGTCTCCTCGACACGTCTGTGTTTTGTTCTTTCAAATCGCAGGAACGCAGTGGCTCCTGCGTTGATGGCTTGCAATTACTGTTTTTAGGAAAATGAGGGGCCTCGATGGCACGTAGCCATCATCCTTGCGTGTCACTACTGGGGTCTGAACGGTTATCGGCGTCCCATGGCGAGTCCGTTGACCGGTGGGGACGGACTTGGTCGGGAACCCGTCCCGCCTTGACGGGACCGCCGCTTCTGCAGTGGGTTAGGCTTTCTTTCGTTGCGAGCGCTTCCGTCCTACGCCGATTTGCATGAGATCGTCGCCGACAATCAATTGGCCGGAGAAGTTGCGTTGAGCGCGCAAAAGGTTCTCTTTCGGTGCGTGACCCGGAGCGATATGCGACAACACTAGCGTTTTAGCTCCAGCCGCCTCGGCGACTTTGCCGACGTCGTCGATGGAGGTGTGGGAACTGAGGAGGTGGTTTTTAAACGCCTCCTCCTTAGGCGTGACGGGTGGCGGAAACAGAGCGTCTACCCATGCGACATCTATCACCTCATGGACAAGGACGTCTGCATCCTTGGCAAGCCGAATCAAATTCTTGCTTGGGCATGTGTCACCGGAAAATACCACCGACCCATCATCGGTATCAAAACGGTAAGCGTAAGCGGGCCAGATAGGAAAATGGTTGACTAGGGTAGCTGACACACGAACGCGATCGTCTTCATGGACGACGAACGGTGCCATTTCGGGTTCAGGCGTTTCGTTGGGGCTCTTGAAGCCCGGTATGTGCGGCAGCTTGATGTCGTGTACCTTGATGAGGTCACGCAGATCTTGCCGGCCGGCATCTCGCAGCCTGTCGTTGATATCGACTGCGAACGCTTGGTAGAGGTAGTTGGTCATATCGACCGTACCAGGCGTGGGATTTTCAGGGTTGATCAGTGCCGGCTCCTTTCGGGGAGGCTGCCCCGGGGGCGTGAAGATCGGCTCCAACTGGCCGCGCGGTCCCGGCCCATAGACGTGCACCGGCTGCTTGACTCCGGTCAGGCCGTTATACCAGCCAAAGAGAAACAGATTAAAGTAATCGACCGTATGGTCGGAGTGCAAGTGAGTCAGGAAGATGCCTCGCAGGTTCTCCATACCGGACATGCCAGACACCAGATTGTTTTGTCCCAGTCCAGCCTGCTTATAGCGCTTGCCGACGCCGTCGCCACAGTCGACGACATAGACTGCATCGCCAACGACTAGGGCAGATGAGATGCCCTCTCTGTCACAATTCGGCCACCAGACTGGGCCGCCGGCAGTGCCGAGTAGGACCAGTCGCGTATCGAACTGCTGCGCCGCTACTTTCGATGCGGAAACCGTCGCTTCCCGATTGGTCAGTTCCGCAGCACTTAGGGGCTGCCCGACCAGTAGAGGTAGTCCCGCCGCACCGGCAAGCTTCCATCCTGATTTGAAAAAGCCGCGCCGGCTCATGCCAAGCTCGAGCGCTTGGCCAATACAATCACACATTGCGTCTCCTCTTGTTGCCGCGCCTGTTCGTTGTAGGTGGCAATGCCATCAGTCCGGCGCTTTAGTGCATAGCCTTGCGCACGCCTTCGTCGACAAGCGGCCGATCCTCGGTGGCGATGTGCAGCGCTGCGCTAGGCGGACGCACATCCTTGCACTCCTTGTGAATGACGCCCTCTTGCATCACGAGTGCAATCCGATCGGGATCCGTCAAGATGCTGAGGTCTTCGAGCGGGTTGCCATCGACGAGCACGAGGTCCGCGACGAATCCTTCGCGAATCTGACCGAGGTCTTCTTCGCGCATCATGATCTGTGCGCCATAGCGAGTCGCGGCAACGAGAACTTCCGTGGGTGTCATCCCGATATAGTCCACGAAGTACTGAAGGTCGTTTGCGTTGGTGCCATGAGGCATCCAAGCAAAGCCATAGTCGCCTCCAGGCAGGACGCGGATGCCGCGCTTGTGGATTTTCGACAGTGTGTCGGAAGCGATCTCGAGCTCGCGCTGGTATCCCATCTTTGCGGCAATTTCAGGGGTGATGCCGTACTCCGAGGCGTTGAAGCAAGTGCGCACGAGCCAGCCGATGCCAGGTGCAACGAAATGCTTGTCCTTGTTGGCTTCGAGCATGTCGAGCGCTTCTTCATCTGCGAAGCTGGCGTGGTAGATCATCTCCAGTCCGTGCCTTACGCACTGTTTGACCGACTCGCTTGAGCGGGCATGTGCCGCTACGCGCTTGCCGTATCGCTTCGCCTCGGCGGCCACCATCGCAATCTCCTCTTCCGAGAAGGGAGACATCTCGGCCGGAATGCCGGCGATGTACTCACCGGAAAGATTGACCTTGAGATGGTCCACGCCGTACTTGATGAAGGTACGCACCGACTTCCGGATTTCTTCCGGTCCGCTACATACGCTGCCGAAGCTCAGTTCCTGGAACGGCAGATGCGGCAGCGTGTTGTCGCCCAAGCCACCAATGGTGGTGATTTCCTGACTTCCCGCGAGATAGCGCGGCCCCGGAAACTCCTTGGCATTGATGGCATTGCGCAGGACGACATCCAATCGGGGCTTTGCTGCTGCGGCGCCGATAGCTGAGGTCCAGCCCATGTCCAGGTATCGCTTGGCGACTCGGACGCACCAAAGGATGTGCTCCTCAGGAGGCATGAACTGGATAGCGGACAAAGATGGCTGATCATTCCACGAGAAGTGCGTATGTGCTTCCGTCATCCCTGGCATGAGAAACCTGCCACGGCCGTCAAATGTACGTGAGTCGGGAACGTCAAGCTCCTCCGAGCCGCGGACGATCTTTGCAATCTTGCCGTCTGCGATGAGGACTGAACCTTGAAAGGGTGCTACGCCGCTGCCGTCGAAGATCGATACGTTATTGAATACGGTTTTTGTCATGATGTCTCCTCCAGAACTTTCAGTTCAGTTCGCGGTAGAACCGGCGCAGCAGTTCCACACATTCGTTGGGCTTTTCAAATGTTGTCCAGTGCCCGCAACCTGTCAGCACAACGACATCAGCAGCAGACTTCAGTCGCGATGCCATGGCGCTGACTGCAGATTCGGGGGCGACGCCGTCCTGATCCCCGGTAACAAGAAGCGTTGGCACAGTGATGCTCTCGAGCCGAGCCGATTCGGAACCAGCGAGAGCCTCGCAGCTTTGGGCGTAGCCCTCCGCCGGCTGTCGCATCACGCTTTCGCGTACCAGGGCCAGTACTGCGGGATGTTCTGCTTTCGTTTCCTGGCTCGTCGCGCCATTGACGATCGCATCGGCGATTTGCTGCATGCCTCCAGCCCCTTCGCGCGCCAAGGATGCTCGGGTACGGATGCCGGCCCTGCCTGCGTCAGGGGGGCATACAAGCGGCCCAAATAGCGCGAGGCTCTTTACCCGTTGTGGATGCTGGACTGCCAGGTGCTGTGCGACGATGGTGCCCATGCTATGGGCGGCGACGTGCAAGCTCTCCACATTGAGATGGCGGAGCGTGTCGACTACAGCGTCGACATATCCCTGGATGGAGAGTGGCGATCCGACGATATCCGAGCGGGCGCTACCGGGCAGGTCGATGCGTATGACCTTGAATCCGCCGAATCCAGGTAGCACGGGCGTCCAGGTATTGGAGGATCCGCCAAGGCCGTGGATGCAGAGAACCGCATCGCCATCTCCGGACACTTCGACTGCAATGCCGTTCAGTACTTGGGTCGCCATCATTCAACCTCGTTGATGAGGGTCCCGAGCCCAGTGATCTCGAGTCGCATGACGTCGCCGGACTTGAGGAACTTGGGAGGATTGAAGCCAATGCCGACGCCTGCCGGCGTGCCCGTCGCAATCACGTCGCCTGGCTGCAACTCTATGCCTGCCGAGATGGTTTCGATCAGCGTCGGTACATCGAAAATCAACTGGCTGGTGTTGGAGTTCTGACGAAGTTCATCATTGATCCAGCATTTCACATCGAGGTTTTCGACGTCGATTTCGTCGGCCGTTACGAGCCACGGGCCCATCGGGCAGAAACCGTCGAGGGACTTGCCGAGGAACCACTGCTTGTGGGTCTTCTGCAGGTCGCGTGCGGTGAAGTCGTTGACGATCATGTAACCCATGACATGGTCATACGCATTTTCCTTTGTGATCGCGCGTCCGGCTTTGCCAATTACGACGGCAAGCTCCGTCTCGTAATCCAGTTGCTGCGTGACCGAAGGATGGCTAGGGACTTTGGCATTTGGGCCAATGACGGTAGAAGCGGGCTTCGTGAACACGACCGGTGCATCCGGAGAGTGTTCGCCTTCCTTCGCGCTGCTGTCGAAACCAGACAGGGAGAATTCCTTGGCATGGTCATGGTAGTTCTTGCCCACGCAAAAGATATTGCGCCGGGGCTCACCGATGGGAGCCAGCACAGTGGCGTCGCCCAGGGGCTTGCCAGCAGTCTTGGGAGTCAATTCGCCTTTGATTTCCTCGTAAACATGTACCAATTGGACCATGTCGCCTTTGAATGCTGGCACCAGATCTGAGACCGCCCAGTACTGCTGAGAATCCGCGTCAATCAGGGCCACCAGCGGACCTTGTGAGGTTTTCAGGGTTGCAAATTTCATGTCGTCCTCGTTTGCACAAAAGCCCGATTGGTTCGGGTGTTGATGAAATGTAGTACCACACAAAGACCAATGCAAGCGCTTGACGAGAAAATTCTTTACCAATTGGTACTGGATCGCTAAAATGAGGCCATGTTTTTCTGGCTAGACGCACTAGTCAAGGGTTTACCATGAGCGAAAATGACGTCAGTCAGGTGGTCCGAACCGATGGCGCAAAGGCGTTGGCGCGGTACCTCCTCGATGAGATCAATGCGGGCCGAATGTCCGTTGGGTTCAAGCTTCCCGCGGAGCGGGAACTGAGCGAGCAGTTCAATGCTTCGCGTGGTGCAGTGCGTCGGGTGCTGGGGGAACTGAAGAACCGGGGCGTGATTAAGCAGGTAGTCGGCAGCGGAACATTCGTCGCTTCTGTGCCGGAGCCACAGTCACGCGGGGCGGTGACTGCTCCAGACACCGGTACGATTAGTCCGGCGGAGCTTATGCAGGCGCGATTGCTCATCGAGCCCTTGATGCCATCGCTGATCGTTCAGCTCGGAACGTCACGTGATTTCGCGCGCATGGACGAATGCATTGAGCGCTCAGAAGCGGCGAAGTCCGTCGAGGAGTTCGAGCATTGGGACGGTGCGCTTCATGAAGCCCTTGCCGTTGCCACACACAATGGCTTTTTTCGTCAGATTCTGGCCTTCGCAACCCAAGTTCGTGAGCAAGGCGAATGGGGTCGGCTAAAGCAGCGCTCTTTGACGCCCGAACGTCGGGCTAAGTACGAAGAGCAACACAGAGCTTTAGTGGAGGCGTTGAAAGACCGCGACGAGGCCACTGCGAGACAACTCATGGAGCAGCATCTCCAACAGATTCAGAAGAATCTTTTCAGCCGTTAGGTGCGCAGGGCAACCTTACACCGCTCGATACCCCTTAAGTGTTGTCTCCCCAATCTGCGAACCGACGACACACGAAACCTATCTCCAGAGCGCCAGCGGCGGCTTTCGGTTGCGAAGCCGCCGCCTGAACGTCGCGGCTACAGCTCATACGTATGACGCGTAATGGCCGACATGCGACATCGGCCAGCCGATCGCCGGCGGCGCGTCCGTACCTGAAGTTAAGGCCGCTGGTACGGCTTCGGCTTTGAACGGGGCCAGACACTCCAACTTGATACCGCGATCGTCAGAGAAGCCAGCTACGAAGATGAAAGAGCCCTGTTAGCTATTGGCTAGACAGGGTTCTTTCTATTGCTGAAAGCGACGCTACATTTTCGCGCCGCTTCCCTATCGGGGGCATGCCATTCGCTTTCCCTATCGCCAGTGCGTCGGGGGCCGTTGCTCAGGGGCGCACCAAAGATTTGCGGGTTAAACTTGTGGAACGCAAACAAGGCGCGATCAATCTGCCTCAAGCTCCATTGGGGCATATCCAACCTCGAGCCAACAATCTGGTCGCGAAAGGTGGGGTAATTGGTCACGTTTCGGGTTGCCGGCATCTTTGCGCCGAGGTACAGCAGGGTCTCGACCGTGCGGACATCGTAGATGGGGTAGCCGTCGGGAAAGATGAAATGCAGGATTGTCGATCCGACACACGCTCCCATGCCACGCATCGTACAGATGATGTCGAGTCGTTCGTCCACGTACGAATTGCGGGTCGCTGCTGCGAACGTGTCGGCGTAATCGTCGTAGCGCCACCAGTCGATCTTGCCTTTGGTTCTGGGCGACTTCCAATCCAGGATTCGGGTGAGAGTCGATGCGCTGATCCTGCTGGCGCGGGAGATTTCGCTCCTGACCAAGGGAATAATCCTTTGGTATTCGGGTTCATCATCCTCGATCTCGTCGTATCTAGGTTCCCACGATTCGACAAAGGCGGACGTAATAATAGCGGTGTCATCTGTGAGCATGTTGTCTCCCTGTCTTGTCGTCCCATTGTTTCGTCTCCGGCGCATCCGCTATGTGCGCCGTCTCACATCTGGGGCTGGGGCCTTCTGTCCGCTCATGGCCAATCTCGGACCATTGACGATGTTACCAAGCCTTGCGCGAGAGCCCCTCGGGAAGGGCGCCGGAGGAGAGAATTGCGCTCATCAGCTGGGCACTCTTGCCTGTCGGAGTAGAAAAGGCTAAGTCACGTCGCAGCGGAGCCGACGAGATACGCAACCGTTCGATGATTCGTCCGTCCCATTGAGCCATGACCACGTCTCCTGCGGCGTTGGTCGTAAGCGTCGTCAAACGTTGCGCCGCGGAATCAGTCAAGCGAATTGCGACCTCTGAGGTCGCGCATTCTGGGTGGACTTGCCTGCCTGGATCAGCTTGGGTTGAACCCCATGCTTTTAAGCCCACTGAGCGCTCTACCGGTGAATTCTCGGGTCGAGGCAGACGTAACGGCGCTGAGCTCCGCAGAATCATCGCTTACGGTTTGTCACAACTTCATCGTCAACGCCAAATCAACGTGGGTCGTTTCTACGGGCAAGCACGGCAACTTGCTGTGTCTCTAACCTCAAAGAAGGATTTGTCATGAAGAAGCTGTTCGCCGCTGTCGCCTCCCTCGCCATCACCGGCGCCGCTTTCGCCCAAGGCGTTGCCCCGGCTCCCGCTGCTGCTCAGGCACCGGCCGCTCCGGTCGCGCAAGCCGCCCCGGCTCCCGCCGTGAAGGCACCCGCCAAGACCGCTACCCATAAGCACGCCACCGCGCACGCCAAGACCACCAAGGTGAGCACGGCGAAGGCTGCGGCTCAGACCAAAGCGAAGGCCACCCCCGTCGCGGCTGAGAAGGTCGCGCCGGTCCCCACCGCCACGAAGCAGTAAGGCGGCGTCAGCAAGGCGGGCGGAAGGGTAGTCGTTCGAGCCAAACCTTCCGCAAGCCTTCAGCGGCTTCTCAAGAAAACAGCCGACCGATTGGTCGGCTGTTTTGCTTCTTGGCTGTCGCGATCGGTGCGTTCTGTCCTGAACGTGATCGTGACGCCGGCCGCTAGGCGCGGCCGTTGGGGCTCTTAGCCGGCGAGCGCCATCAATCGCTCGAGTGGTAGATCAATTCATCCCAGTTCGGTGCGCCGTGTAATTGGGCCGCAGATCTTGGCAACGCGGTATGGCGTGCCTCACGCTTTCGCATGCGCAGCGGGTGAACATGAGGAGATCGCGCAACTCACCGCGTATAAGGATCGCCTCGGGCTAACCCCTGAGTACGACGTCGGGGCATTGCGCGAGCGCGCGTTGCCCTTCGAAGCACTGTCGCCGGTAGGTCAGCATCGCGGCAGCAGGTCGCTACGCCGCAGCATTCTTTGTTCTAAACGCCCATGCAAAAAGCCCCGAAATCGCGAGATTCAGGGCTTTTCCCTTTGCTACGGGTGCGGAGCAATTACGCCGAGGCGTCCTTCAGCTTCTTCAGCGGTCGGATCTTTACCTTCACGCTGGCAGGCTTGGCGGCGCACCACTGGTCTTGACCGACTTATACCTTAACCATGCATAGTTGAGCGGATGGTCCGCTGGTCGCCTTGCCAGCAAAGGGGCTTACGCACATTGGCGATGTATGTATCGATACATCGCAATACATAAAAACTCAGCAGGCCAGTGGAAACACCGGTTTCTTCATTTCAGCGCGCTGTTCGCCGAAACGAGCCGGGAGTCACGGCCGAGTTCGTCAGAATCGAAGTCGCGGTATGTTCGAAAAGTCAGGGATGTATTCAACACGGTAGTCGGGGACCTTTTTCAGAAGCCTTCCCCCCCGCGTGCATAGTGCGAACATTCCATACTCCACGGCACGGCGAACCTCAGGGTATCTTGCCTGCCTACTTGGTGTCGGAGTCGGCCAAACGCGTGCGCCTTGCTTTACGGTAAGCTCCACCACATACATTGCTATCGGCAAATGGATCTCCATCGCAGTTCCATCAATAGTGGCAATACACCGCTGCTTAGCCTCGAACGCAGCAAAAACGAATTCAAGATGATCGTCGGCATATTCAAAGTTCAAATGATCGGTATCGAAGAACTTGGACGACTGCCAGACTTTGATGTTGTTCTCATGGTCAATGGCTGACTGAGTAGTCTCCTCATATTCAAATCTCATTCGTGGTCTCCTCAAGCTCTATTGCAGCCGCACTGGACAATGTTGTGCGTGCCAACGTTCAAGCATCAAGCTACCGCAATCACGTAGATTATCCGCGGCGGAAAAGCTGGAATGTACCGCAGAACACGCAAGTGCTCCGTCCACTACCAATGGCCGCTTCTGGCCGGCTGCGGCCGGCCGCCGTCGGCCGTGGTCGATTCTGAGCGGGAATCGCGACTTCCCAAAAGCGTCCGTTTTTCCGTGCTTTCTGGAAAATTTGAACGTGTCAACGAAACCGACGGCGATTAATTTCCAGGCGAGTGCTATGCCTCGACTTCCAGAATGAACTCCGGACGATAGAGGGCGTCTGCAATTGTGTCGATCTGTGCTTTTCCGGACTGGAAATCCCGTACCCATTGCGCGTTGGCGTCCACGATTTGTGTCAGCTTTCCGTCCTGCCCAAACTCGCGTGCCGTTTCCTCCGTGACGCTATACCCTCTTGCGCAAAGCGCTTCAATTGGTTCCGACCTCTCTGCGCGCAAGCCCTGCAAAGCCGAGTAGCAAGCTCCATAGCTCTCGAGGGATTGCTCAAGCGTTCGCTGTCCATAGCGCGAACCGGTATTGCTATTCAGGCTGCGCCGTGCGGAACGGGTTCTGCCTGACGCAACCGAAATCAACTTTTCAAGTTCACCAAGCTCGACGATAGCTTGCAGCACATCGGGGCTAAACTGTTTGCTTCGCGATTGCTCCATATAGATGTTTTTCTTATCGTACAGCGCAAGGTATGCGATCGGTCTGCTGTCCCAGATCGTCTTTGCGTCGTTGACTGCTTCCTCAATGGCGCCTGCGTCCACCTTGACGCACTTCCGTTTCTCATCGTTCGATACGATCAGCAAATACAGACCCTGAACGCGAACCGGCCGCGGCGGAATAATCGGTTCCGCCTTCACGACCCGCGGTGGGGATGTCGGTTCTATCGGTGCTGGAGCGTACGAAAGGGACGATCCAGTTGAGCGGGTTGGCGGGTCATCGTCATAATCGTCGTAGTTCGCACCGATCTGATTTGCCCGGTTGTTCTCGCTCGCATCGTACGCGGGGTTGTTCGGATTCATGCTGTCGCTGCGATCATCATTCGGAGTTCTGGCCATACGTTCTCCATTCAATAGCGATGTTGGCGATTTTGAGCGCCTTAACGGTACGAGCGCAGGGCGCTTGCCATCACATCATGCCAATGCCACTTGTGCTGCTGGTCATCTATGCCGTTAAACATTGCAGTTCGATGTACGCTAGCCCACATAATGCGCAGCGACGACTGGTTCAAGCCGCTTTGTCGCTGGTTAGGCAGGTGGCGGGTGCCCCTGCCGTGTCCGCTTCGTCGGCGTTATGTATGAACGGCAACGCGATAGGTGGGAGCGGTATTTTGTAAAGACCGGCTGTGCAGGCGGCCCTAAACAGCGATCGGGATTGCCCGCAGCGTCAGCGTCAAGGGGGGGGCTGCTCCCTTGCGGAGATGGCCCTTGCCTGCGCGCGGTGACCGCCAGTATTGCCGCCCCGGAGTACGGGACCATTCCGATGCAGGCAGAAAGATTTCGTCTTCGACGCGTATTCTACGGTCGTCGTGATCGGGAAGCGCGGCAATAAGGTTGTCCGGCGCTGGGTTCAGACGACCGAGCGAGGGCTGTACTATGCCGGACCGGCAGGCGCGGAGCTCTTGGCGTGAGGGTAGAGTACGGCAACGTGTCATGCGATAAGGAGGACATGCGGAAAAGCTGCAAAGCTTCTTTTGGCGTTCGTCCGAACTGTCGAGTACCCAAACGAAAAGCCGTGTGCGTCAGGCCCCTGCCTCAGGTGACGAATGGCGCCTGCCGATCCGGAACAGGTTATGTTAACGTCTATCTGTTCCAGCAGAGGAGTGCCCGTTGATGGCCGCTAGCTGCCTTCGCCGAGCGGCCTCCCTGGAGGTGGCGATCGAATGCTCATCGCTGACCTGCGAAGTGGTATCCCCGCGCGCATACACGGCAAGCACCATTTCAAGGCGCTGTCAGGGCATCACCGGAGGATTGTAGGAAAGCGTCGCGGCGAAAGCCCATAACATGAACAGAACCAACGGCGTATGCACCAGCAACTGGGTGAAGGTGAAGCCGACCACGTCCTTGGCCCGGATGCCGAGCACACCGAGCAACGGCAGCATCCAAAAAGGATTGATCAAATTTGGCAGCGCTTCAGCGGCGTTGTAGGCCTGTACTGCCCAGCCAAGGTGGACCTTTAGTTCGTTGGCGGCCTGCATCACGTAAGGAGCTTCGATGATCCACTTGCCGCCGCCGGACGGTACGAAGAAGCCGAGCACGGCGGAATACACCCCCATGACCGCCGAGAACGACTCCGTGGTCGCCATGGAGACAAAGGCTGACGCCAGATGGTGCGACAGCGGGGCGCCGTTGCCGCCGGTCGCCTTGGTCAGGATAAAGGCAATGCCGCCATACAGCGGAAACTGGATCAGGACGCCTGCCGTGGATGGCACGGACTTCGCGACGGCGCGCAGAAAGCGCTTCGGACGCCAGTTCAGCAGCATGCCGATCAGCAAGAACAGGAAGTTGTAGGTATTCAGGTTGGAGATGGCGAGAATCGGATTCTTGGTCGAAAACTCCTGATAGAGCCAGCTCGCGCCCATGGCGACCAGAACCAACGTCAGGATCGGACTGTATTCCAGCCATTCACCTGGCCGAGATGGCCGGGCGACTGCCTCATCGGCATCGTTCAGGTCAACCCCCATATCGGCCGCCGTGCGAGCACGCGCCTCGGTAGGGGCCGAGAAGTACGCCACGGCCAGGGACACGACGATCAATACGGCGGTCATCGCCATAGATTGCCAAAGAAAGATCGTATCGGAGAACGGGATGACCCCGGTGATATCCAGCAGAGATTTGGGCAGGCTGGCGGCATTTGCCTGTAGCTGCGCGGCGGAGGAGCTGAGTCCCAGTGCCCAGGTTGCCCCCATGCCAAGGTAGGCTGCCGCGCTGGCTGCCCTGTAGTCGACACGGAAGCCGCGCCGCCTGGCAATTGCGCGTACCAGCAAGCCACTGAAGATCAAACTGATTGCCCAGTTGAGCAGGGACGTCGACAGGCTCACGAGTGCGACGAAAGCCACGGCACCGCGCGCTGTCCGCGGAAAGGCTGCCAGATGGTTGATCAGCATGGCTGCCGGCGGCGACACCGCCACCGCGTAGCCGGCAATCGCGACCACGGCCATCTGCATGGTGAAAGGGATCAGGCTCCAGTAGCCGTCGCCAAAGGCCTTCGCCACGGCCTGCGCTGGCGCGCCCACCAACATTGCGCCCAACGCCACCACGACCACGGCGATGGCCGCAAAAATATACGAGTCCGGGAACCACCGCTCGGACCAGTCAGTCACCCGTATCGCAAGGCGTTCCAGTCCGCCTTGTTGCCGCTTCCCGGCATCCGGGAATGCCATGCTTGTTGTCTCTTTCATGCTGAACTCCTTTGGCAGTTTCCTATATCGTTCTAATCGTTCGTCACGGCTTCGAAACACATGGCTGCCGCGGCCAGGTCTTCCAGTGCGGTCCCCACCGCCTTGAACACCGTGATCTCCTGCGCCGAGCGCCTTCCTGCATGCTCGTCCCTGCACAGGCCGGCCAGGTCGCTGAGAATCTCTTCGGGGCCGATCACGCCGTTGGCGATAGGCGACAGCAAGTCACCGGCCTTGCGGAAGGCCTCGTCCGTATCAACAAACACCGACGTGCCATCGAAACACGCGTCATCGGCCTCTCGCATGGCAGGGGTGAAGCCCCCGATCAGGTCGACGTGGGTGCCGGGGCGCAGGTATTCCCTGCGGATCAGCGGCTCGGTGGACAACGTTGCCGCGCTGACGATATCCACGGCACAGGTGTCTTCATCGAGCCGGGCGACCACATCGGCATCAAAGCCGTCGGCGCACAGGCGGGCAACGAGCCGGTGGGCCTGGCCCGTGTCGATATCCCACACCGCGACGCGCCGGATTTGGCGCACGGTGCGATAGGCATAGGGAAGCAGACTGGCCACGCGGCCGGCGCCTAGCACCAGCATGGAACTCGCGTCCGCGCGGCACAGGAAGGACGCCGCGAGGGCCGACGCCGCGGCCGTCCGTCGGGAAGTAATCTCATTGCCATCGATCAACGCCAGCGGCTTGCCTGTCTCCGCACGGTACAAGATGTAGGTCGAATAGAGCCCCGGTAGTTTGCGCCCGTGGTTGCCGGGATAAACGCACACTGTCTTGACGCCCATGTACCCACTTGCCGCATTCCACGCAGGCATCAGCAAAAGCGTGCCGGGCTCGCCCGGCGTGGCCGTGACCGTATGGCTGTGCCGAAGCGGCGCCTCGCAACCCGATGCGAACGCGTTCATTAGGGCTGTGACAAGGCGGTCGAATGGCAGGGACGCCCGCGTGGTGGGCGCATCGATGTTCAGCATAGCGATAACTCTTCAAGATAATGGGAATGGCGATTCATGCGTCAATGACGAGGTCGCTGGCAGGCACCGCCTGGCACGCCAGGCATACGCCGGGGTCATCGGGCGCCTCGCCATGCAAGTGGTGTACGGTTCCGGATACGATCCGGACGGCGCAGCTCTCGCACTGGCCGACGCGGCAGCCGCTGGGCAGCCGAATGTCCGCCGCCTCGGCGAAGCCAAGCAGGGGGCCATGCTCGGAGCGCCACGAAAGCGTGATGTCAGACCTGCGGAACTGAACCTGGAAGGCCTGACCCGCCTCGATCCGCCGCACCGTTGGCGAACGGAAAAATTCCTTCTGGATATCGAAGCGTGGCACGCCTCTCACGGCCAGCCCGGCGGCAAACGCCGTCATCATGGCGTCGGGCCCGCACATGTAGACCAGCGGACGCGAGGCCAGCAGCGCGTCCGGCACGGCCGCCGCAGTGACGCGCCCATGCACCTGGAAGTCGCTGCCGAGGATGTCGCCATCCGCGGGAGCGTCATAGAAATTGATCACCGTGAGTGCGGGGATCAGCGCTCCCAGTTCGCGCAGCCGGTCCCTGAAAGCGTGCGTGGTGCCATTCTGGTTCGCATAGAGCAACAGCATCCGGGGCGGCTCCTGTTGACCGACTAGCGATTCCAGCAGATTGAGGAACGGGGTGATGCCGATGCCCCCCGCAAGCAGGACCAACGGTCTTGCTGTACGCGTTGGCATGACGAATGTGCCAGTGGGTGCGCGCAGTTCGATCGTGTCGCCGATCGCCAGTCGCGTGTTGATGAAGGACGAGGCGACGCCGGACACGACCTCGCCGCTGGCGAGCCGCGCCCTCGCATGCCGCACGGCGATCGCATAGCGGCGGCGGTCGGCGACGACCGCGGGTCCGGTCAGCGAATAGGAGCGAACCACCTCCTGTTGGCCCGTGTCGACACAGAGCCTGATGGTCACGTGTTGGCCTGGCAGGTAGTCCGGCAGCGGGCCGCCGTCGGCAGGCTCCACGTCCACAGCAGTCACATCGGTTACCTCCTTGCGCAGTCCGACGATGCGGAACGCTCGATATCCTTCCCAGCGCCTGCGTCGTATATCGAGCATTGCGTCGCGTTCCACGTTGCAGCGGCAGGATCGCAGCGGCGAGGAACCGCTAACCGGATCCTGTCGGGTCGCATCGATCAGTGCGTTGAAGTTTGCGCTGTCCGTGCCAAGCACGGCGGTGGGCTGTTGCCCCATGGGGTCGCACCCTTGCCACCATCCATACTCCCCAACCAGCACGGCGGGATGCAGGCCTGGCTGGACGCGCGCGGTAAATAGCGCGCTGCCGGCCGGCGTAGACACCCGGACGGGATCTCCCGCGCGGATATTCCTGGCCGCGGCGATGTCGCTGGAGATATCGAGCTGCGGCAGCAATGCCTTGCGGCGCAAGGACGCCACGCCGCGTTGCTGGCTGTGACAGTAGTAGCCGTTCTTCGCCGACGTCATCAGATAGGGAAACGATGCGCTTGTCTGTTCTGCATCGTTCCATGCTGATTCTGGCAGGCCGGGCAGCGGCGAATAGCCGTGATGGAGCAGGCGCTCGGAGTAGAGCTCGACCAGCCCCGTCGGCGTCTTGAAAGGCTGACCGTCGGTGCCGGCCGCGTACTTCATCTCCACATCCTCGACCGGCACGCGTATCCCTTCGGGGGCGTCGCGCAGCTCCGCCACGGTCAGCCCCGTCGGCGCCAGCATGTGGTTCCAGCCAGCTTCAAGGCTGCCGCCGAAGAAGGCCTCGCCGAGCCCGATGCGCGCAGCCAGTGCGAACACGATGTCGTTGTCCGAGCGGGATTCGCCGCGCGGCGCGACCATGCGCTGGCGCAACTGCACGAGCTGCTCGGCGTCGGCGGACACCTCGAAGCCGATTCGCAGGCCCTCGCGTTCCCAGGGCGTGTTCACTGGCAGTAGGATGTCCGCGTGCCTGGCGCTAGGGTTCTCGAAGAGGTCGCAATGCACGTAGAACTCGAGCTCGCGCAGGGCCTGCTCTGCGTGGGCCACATCGGGCTGCGACAACAGCGTATTGGTGCCGAACGCAATCAGCGACGTGACCGCATAAGGTGCGTGGTCCGTGATCGCGCGGTAGAGGTCCGGCGCCGTGACCCAGCCTTGAGCCGGCGGACCGAGCGGCCGCGCTTCCAGCCCCAGCGCCTTGTGCGCCTGATCCGGGCTCAGCAAGTCGAACCGGCTTACCGCGTTGAACGGAGGCTTGCAATAGACACGGTTGCCGCCGCGGCGATCGAAGCTGCCCGTCAACGCATACAGGCACGCAATGGCGCGCTCCGTCTGCGTGGCGTTCTCATGCTGACCGACCCCAGACCACGCGTGATACGCGACGCGGCCCGCCGCTCCGATCAGGCTCGCCGCATGCCGGATATCGCCCTCCGGGATCCACGTGAGCGCGGCCGCGCGTTCGACCGTATAGCGTGCACACTCCGCGGCATACAAATCGAAGGCCGGCTGGCACAGCAGCGACTCCCGCTCGCCGCCGCTGATCCGCGGGATGGCAAAGGTACCGCGCAGTGCGATACGCTGCGCGTCATCGACGCCTGTGCCGGCCGGCACCGCCATGCGCTGACGCGCGTCCCAGACCAGCAGGGCATCCGTATCCGCTAGGCCGATATCGCCCCCACGGAGGAAGTCACCGTTGTCCTGGCGCACGAGCAACGGACCATTGGTCCAGCGCCTGACAAAATCGATATCGAAAGCATTGGCTTCGATCATCAGGTTGGCCAGCGCCATGGCCAGCGCAGCATCGCTGCCGGGCTTGACGCGCAGCCACTGGTCGGCGTCGTCCGCGAGGGCTGTCTGCCGCGGGTCCACCACAATGAGCCGGGCGCCGCCCGCCCGACCGGCGCCGATTGCCTCGGCTTGCGACAGCCATGTATTGGTCGGATTGTGCCCCCACAGCAAGATCAGTTCGGCATTGCGGTAGTCCGCCGTCGGCATCCCGCAGCCGAAGGTGAAGGCGTGTGCAAAGTCCTTGTGCCAGTTGCAGATCTCGGTGGCGTAGCAGATGTTCGGGCTGCCATAAAGCCGGACAAAGCGCTCGATCCAGTCGATGCTGTCCGACAGCGCGGTACCGCTAGGCGTCGTCACCGCGAACGCGACGGACTCCGCCCCGCGTGTGGTGCGCGCCTGCAGCAGGCGCGCGGCGATTTCATCGAGCGCCTCGTCCCAGGAAATGCGTACCCAGCCCGGATCGTCCGCCCCTTTCGGATGGGTCCTGCGCATCGGGTAAAGGATCCGATCGGCGCTGTGCACCAGTTCCGGGGCAGCCTTGCCCTTCAGGCACATCGCTTTCCCGGTGGGGTGATCGCCGTCGGGGCGGACCGCGACGAGCGTCTCGCCGTCGAGGACGTTGACCGTACCGCATCGGGAACGGCACAACGTGCAGAACCCCTTCTTTTCTATTTCGCTCATCGCCAGATCCCAGCAACTTGTCTTCGAGCTGGATGCTAGCTAGCATGGAGCGTTATAGCTAATTCATAGTTTTGACATTGCAATATCGAAAAAATCGATGCTGCCGACACTGAAACAGATACAGCACTTTGTTGCCATTGCCGAGACAGGACAGGTGTCGCGCGCCGCACAGCGCTGCCACGTTTCGCAGTCCTCGATGACGGCATCGCTCAAGGCGCTGGAGGATGTCGTGGGCGCGCCTCTGTTCTCGCGGCACGCCGCCGGGGTAAAGCTGACTGCTGCGGGCATCCGCTTCTTGCGTCATGCGCAGCAGATCGACGTGGCGGTGCGCGAGGCAGTCAGTGCGGCCGCGGTCACCCCTGCGGCGCTGACAGGCGTCGTACGCCTCGGCGTCACAGAGACCATCACGGCATACGTTCTGCCCAAGCTGCTGCCCGCCCTCGAACAGAAATTTCCGCAACTGGAACTGCAGATATTGGAGCGACCGCGCGGCGATATCGAGGCGCATATCCAGACAGGCAAGCTCGACCTCGCTTTGCTACTGGTTTCCAACTTGCCTGAAATGCAGCACGTTGGCTGCGAAACGCTGCTGCGCTCGGCGCGTCAGCTCTGGGGGCATCCGGACCATCCGCTGATGCAGCAGGAAGAGATAAGCCTGTCCGACGTGGCGCAGCACGACTATATCTTGCTCGACATGGACGAACATATTGCAACCGTGATCAAATATTGGGGACAGTACGGGCTTTCGCCCAGCGTGCGGCTGCAAAGCTGTTCGATCGAGGCCGTGCGCAGTCTGGTGGCGTCGGGGCGCGGCGTATCCATCCTGTCCGACCTTGTTTATCGACCCTGGTCGCTTGAAGGGCAGCGCATCCTGCGGCGCGGCCTTTCTGACAGGGTGCCGTCCATGGACGTCGGATTGATCTGGCGGCTCGACGCCGGAGCAGACCCGCAGACGCAAAGCTTGCGGGAATTTTTGCGGGTTGCGCTGAGGGAAACGCTGCGCTAGCGCCTTTACTTCGCCACCGATCTACTGCGGTAGCCAATCATCGCGATCAGATTCTATTGGCGTTCGAGTCGATTTCTTGTGAATTAGTGGGCATCCAGACGGCGGGGCCGGGATGGCGATTTCCGACCCCTTACAGACGCTGAGGGCATTGGGCAAGAGCGGCCGTTCAACAAAGAGCTTCGGTCATTCGATGCGCTAGTCCTATAAGGGTCTCGCAACGGCACGGAAGTGCGCGAGCTGGGAACGCGTCAGGCCTGGTTCCGTCGCTCAGTGAACGTTCATTGGTAACAGCACCATCTGCTTACCCTGCAGGTGCAGACGGTCCTGGATCTCGCCAGGCGTCTGGTTGTGCAGCCATGACGTCAGGAAATTGACGTGGCGAAAGATGAGTTTGCTGGCAAAGCAGACGCTATTCGGGAACTCTGTTGTCGCCCCGTCCACAAGCCGCATGAATTCCATGACGGGATTGGTTCCGAATGCCGCCCGGGAGTCGGCCGCCAGTCCGTGCCGCTGGCAGGTGGCCACGTAGTACTGCAGGGCTTCTCCAATCGTATGCTGCAGACGGTGCAAGGATTCCAGGCCCTCGTAGCTCTGCGCATCGACCTCGCCAACCGCAAGGAACACGAAGTTGTGGAAGTGGCCGGGGAACAAACGTTGGATCCAGAGCAGGGCGTGCATGCTCACGCCGCGATGCTTTCCCACCAGAACAATGGCAGTTGGCTTAGCCGGGTCAAGCGGCAGAACCCGCGCCGGGTCAACCCCAGGAGGGCTGCCGGCGAAGGTCGCATCAGTATTGGCAAGTTCCGCTCTGGTCGCCATATAGTGACGCTTCACCAAGACGCAGAGCGTGATCACGATGCCGGTGACCAACAGGGTAAGCCAGCCGCCAGAAGTGAACTTTTCGATCACGGTGACGGCAAGAATCGATGCGGTAACCGTCAGGCCCAACAATGACAGCCCGAAGCGGACGATCCAGCGCGGCTCCTGCTTGTGGCCCCACCAGTAGATGCACAGGCCAAGCAGGGACAGGCTGAAAGTCAGGAACACGTTGATACTGTAAAGCACCACAAGCACGGCGACCTGGCCATGCGTCCACAGTAGGATTAGGGCGCTCGCCACGCCCATTACGATGATGCCGTTCTGTCGCACCAGGCGTGTAGACAGGTCCCTGAAGTGGCGTGGAACCCAATGGTCGCCAGCCATGTTTGACAGTACCGCGGGCCCATCCAGAAAGCCGGTTTGCGCTCCCACCAACAGCAATCCCGCCTCGAACGCTAGCACGGCTGCCAGAAGTGCGTGGCTTGCTGTTGGCGAGCCAAGGCCGAAGCTGTCGATGACGCGTGCGAAGACCACGGCATTCAGTGTCTGCCCATCGATGGGGGCGGCATGCCACAGCATATACAGCAGGATGATGCCGCCAGCCGTGAAGGCCAACGATGTTGCCATATAGAACATCGTCCACTTGCCGTTAGTGACACGAGGCTCGGCAAGCATATTAACGTTGTTGGAAACGGCTTCGAGCCCGGTGTACGTGCCGCCGCCCAGCGAAAACGCGCGCATCAGGATCGCCAGCATCGCGACGGGGCCGAGTGCCTGCGAGATCGTCGATGCCTCGCCGACGGCGTCAGGCACCACGCGGCCGAGGCTGTCTGCATGGGCAACAACCCCGTACACGATGAGCCCCAGATGCAGCACCACGAAGCCCATGAAGATCGGTAGCAGGACAAGGATCGATTCTTTCATGCCGCGGAAATTCAGTACCGTCATGATGACGACGATCGCAATCTCCGTTGCCAGCTTGTAGGGTTGGGCGCCAAGCGGCAGCAGGCTATAAAACGCATCGACGCCGCTGGCCAGGGATGTCGCCACGGTGAGCACGTAGTCGACTAGCAGCGCAGCTCCGGAGACGAGGCCGGGTCGCGGCCCCAGCAGCGCCGAGGCAACGCGATAGCCACCGCCACCGGTCGGAAATAATTCGATGACCTGGTTGTAGCCGACTGCAATAATGAACACTGTGGCGGCCGTGGCGAGGGCAAGGAAAAGGGCCAGCGATGTATGGCTGCCGAGTGCCAGGAACGCTTCTTCAGGCCCGTAGCACGAGGAGGATAGGCCGTCAGCGCCGAGCCCGACCCAGGCGAGCACGGGGGCGACGGCAATGGCATGGCGCGTGGCGGGTGCGAGGGGATCAAGCGGCTTGCCGGCCAGGTAAGTCCACCATCGGGATGGTTGCGCCATAGTCGTTCCCCTAGCCTGGGAGCCATGAGAGGCGGTCCGAAAGCGGTGCCGGCACGCAATGAGCCAGACGGGGCACATTCGATCCTGCGACTAATGTAGGCGCACTTGGAACTTGACCCAAGGAAGCAACGTAGGCAGTGGCGCCAGCCAGGCAAATTTTTATGGGATTTTTATCTGTCTCGGACAACTTTTGATGCAGGTTGTACTTCCTCTTGCTTACCCTTAAGTCATGGGAACTAGAGGCCGCGTCATCGCGACAGTTCCGCACAAGGGAATAAGCCTGACCATGATCAAGTTACTTGTACCGGTAGACGGTTCGGAGTGTGCTTTGGCCGCGGTGCGATATGCCGCATTCCTCTCCCTGGAGGGCAGCGCTTCGGAGGTGGTACTTCTGAACGTGCAGGCGCCCATTGAGCGCAGTCGGGCGAGCGCGTTTCATTCGTTTGCCGAGCTAAGAGAGTACGAACGCCGTCAAGGCGAGTCTGCGCTCGCGCGGGCCTGCGAAATCCTCGACGATTCCGGCGTGCGCTACTCTGCGATCATCGGCCTCGGAGCGACCGCCAGAACGATTGCCAGCGCGGCGGTCTCCAGTCATTGCGACAGCATTGTGATGAGCGCGAGCGTTTGGTCGCAGATCAAGGCTTGCATCGGGGGCGGGCTGCCTGCAAAGGTCATGCGTAGAACCTCCGTGCCGGTGACGGTGGTGAAGTCTTCCCGCACCAAAGACACGACGATCGATTTTCCGCAGCCTCAACCGCAGCGTGTTCACCCGAATCCTCAACTTGTCGTCTATCCATCGGCATGAGTTGCGCCTGCTTGCGCGCGGCATGTGACTGCGGGTGCTGATACTTCTTTGCTGACACTCCGACTGTTCATTGATCGGGATCGCGCAAAGTCATCGGAGGAACGTATGTGGTATCGGATCGTTCTGGCCGGCCTGGCGTTGCTGGCGTTAATCGCTCTCTTCGTATTCCAGTTCAGGTTGACGGACGCCCTTGGGAGAAGGGAGGACAAAGCCGTTCATCATCTCGACGACGGAAGTCACCAGTGATGGTTGGCGAGCCGCGTATGCATGCGTAGGACTGCCAAGCAAGGTGGTGTTTTCCGTTGAGCCTGCCTGCAGGCTACTTGACGGACGAACCTCCCTCCCTCTGCAAACCTGCGCCTCTGCCTGGCGTTGGTGCCGCTTTCAGCCTTGACTCAGGGTTACCCCGTTACGGCCTTTCATTTTCACCGGCCTATGGCCGAGATGTTTCCCTAAGAGGCTGTTGCGAAATTAGTTCATGCAGGGCTTTAGCCTGCTCCAGCAAATCAATGAACAGGCAAGTGACAGGAAGGCTTCGTGGACATGGGCATATCGTTCGTATCGAATTTTCAAGCGCCTGAAGGAGTGGAGCCAAGCAATCGAGCGCTCCACGACCCAGCGCGTTTTGCCGAGTCCACTGCCGTGAGGCGAGCCGATCTTGGCAAGCACGGGCGTGATGCCGCGCTTGCGCAAGCGCTGTCGGTGTGGCTCGGAACTGTAGCCCCGGTCGCCTTGGACAATTTTCGGCTTGCGCAGAGGGCGTCCGTGCTTTCCGCGAATGGGAGGTATCGCCTCGACCAGCGCATCGAGTTGCGTGATGTCGTTGCAGTTCGCGCCGCTCAGGATGACCGCGAGCGGGATGCCTTGGGCGTCGACGATGAGGTGATGCTTGCTGCCGAGCTTGCGCCGGTCCGTTGGGTTCGGGCCAGTTTTTTTCCCGCCAGCATGGCGCGAACCGAGGAACTGTCGACAATGGCGCGCGCCATGTCGAGTTGGCCGCGACGGCGCAGTTCGGCCAATAGTGTCTCGTGGATGCATTGCCAGACACCAGCTTCCTGCCATGCAACCAGCCGCCGCCAGCAGGCGGTGCCCGAGCCACAGCCCATCTCTTGCGGCAGTAGGTTCCAGGCGATGCCAGAGCGCAGAACGAACACGATGCCAGTTAGCACCGCTCGGTCCGGCGTCGGCTTGCGCCCTGCATATCGGCGGTTGCGTGGCGCTCGCGCCGGCAGCAACGGTTCGATGAGTGACCACAGTTCGTCGTCTATCAGTTCACTGGGCATCGCTTCCTGTCAGGCAAAACAAGACAGGAAGTTAACACTGGCTCGAAAAAGTTAACAGACCCTATGGGTAATTTCGCAACAGCTTCT